>JAGBYS010000280.1 GCA_017628675.1 Tidjanibacter sp. | reverse complement strand
TGGTGGGTGGGAAGTGAGTATTTCTCCTTATAGGGGTCAATGTTGGGCTGAACGACCGTCACGGTGGCCTTCTGCGCCCCCTCATTCTTCTCGAGGCCCGCACCGATGATGAGCGAAGCCACAATGGGAACGAGTGCAACAAGGCCCGTGGCCACAGCCACTCCCCTCCTCTTGCGATTAAGGATAAGCTCAAAGAGCAGCACATTGGTGAGCAACACCCAGAGCGAGCCGCCCAGAGCACCCGTCAGTTCATACCACTGCACAGCCCACACATCGCCCGCAAAACCATTGCCGAGCACCAACCACGGGAACGACACCTCGCCGTGGAGGTAGAGGTGTTCGGCCCAGAGCCAACCCGCAATGAGGGTTGTGTAGGCGTGGGCCTTGCGAGCCCTCTTGGAGAAGTAGTGGTAGACCATAAAGACTCCGCCGAAGAGCACAATCTGGATGATGGTGGCCGCCACAATGCCCACAGCCGCAGCGTAGTATATCCACCAGCAGGTGGCCACACACCACAGCCCCATAACAAGAGCCACCCAACCCGCCATACGCCACCACTCCTTGCGAGAGGGGCCATAGGAGGCCGAGATGAGCAGCAGAGGCACAAATGCGACCAGCAGTGTCAGGCCACTTACGCGCAACCAGCCGAGCGAAAGAAGCACCACAGAGGCGAGTGCCAACAGGGCGCGATGATATCCTTTGAGTTTGATTTCCATTGAATCCTTTATTTTTTACAAAAATAACCTTTTTGGCGGGAATTATTCAGCCTCGAGTGATATTTTTTCTCCACGGAGTACTTTTAGCGACAAAAAGAGATTTTTACAACCGAAAAATAACTACCTTTGTAGCCGGTGAAATGTGGGCACAAAGGTGCCTGCAAACCACACCTCTCCGCCCACCCCAAAAGCAGAAACTCAGGGGGGCGCAAGCGGAGCAATTTTTTCACAAAAAAAAGAGAGAGAACTATGTGGATAATGACACTTATCGGAGGAGTTATGGTGGGATGTATGGCCTCGATGCCTCCCGGCCCCACCGCCATTCTGTGCATCCAGCGCAACATCAGTAAAGGTTTCCGCTCGGGTATCACCACCGGCCTGGGTATCGCCACGAGCGACACCATCTATGCCTCCATCGCCTTCTTCTCGCTCTCGTTTGTCACGGGCTTCATCGAGAGCAATATGCTGCTCATCAAGGGCATTGCTGGCATACTGATCTCCATCTTCGGTGTGAACATCTTCCTCAAGAAGACCGACACCCAGCTGCGTCAGAACCGCTCACAGAAGCACACGGCAAGTTGGCGCGACTACCTCTCGGGCTTCCTGATGAGCTTCGCCAACCCCGCCTATATCCTTGTACACATAGCCCTCATTGCCACCGTCAAGTCGCTCGGCTTCTACGACACCGACGAGGGCCCCTTCTCCAACGCCTCAATGATTTTGGGCATCTTTATGGGGTGTGCGGGATGGTGGTTTGCACTCTCCTCGCTCTTCAAGATGGTGAGGAAGTATTTCCGCCCACGCCACCTGGTACTGATCAACCGCATCTCGGGCATCATCATCACGCTCGTTGGTGTATCACTCATCATATCAATGATTTCCAACCTTCAAATCAACTTCCATCTGAATGAAATATTCCAAACCAAATAGGAAAATAGTTATCGCCGTCGACGGCTTCTCCTCCTGTGGCAAGAGCACCTTTGCCAAGATGGTGGCCGCCCGACTCGGCTACATCTTCATCGACACGGGCGCAATGTATCGTGCCGTGACCCTCTATGCCATCGAGAACGGTTGCATCGAGAACGGCATCCTCAACGAGGAGCGCCTTGTGGCCTCGCTCGACGACATCCACATCGACTTCCGTTTCAACCCCGACCGTGGGGCCAGCGACATCTATGTGAACGGCCAGTGGGTCGAGGGTAAGATCAGGACCATCACCGTGAGCAACCTTGTGAGTGCTGTGAGCGCCATCGGTCAGGTGCGTGAGCGTCTGGTGGCTATGCAGCAGGAGATGGGCCGAGAGAAGGGTGTGGTGATGGACGGCCGCGACATCGGCACCGTTGTCTTCCCCAATGCGGAGCTGAAAATCTTTATGACGGCCGACCCCGAGGTGAGGGCCGAGCGCCGCTACCTGGAACTCCAGGCCAAGGGCGAGGAGGTGAGCCGCCAGGAGATTGTCGAGAACATCCGCCAGAGGGACTACCTCGACCAGAACCGAGCAATCAGCCCCCTGCGCAAGGCCGACGACGCCATAGTGCTGGACAACGGCGGAATGAGCCTCGAGGAGGAGATGGAGTGGTTCGACAACATCTTTAGCACCTTAGCATAACACACCCCACACCGAGGCGGAGAGCAATTGAACTTAGCAGCGTATGAAAGTAACCATTGATGAGAAGTCGGGATTCTGCTACGGAGTGGTGAGCGCCATCTCCAAGGCGGAGGAACTCGTGGCCGACGGACACAGAGTCTACTCACTCGGCGACATTGTCCACAACGACCTGGAGGTGGCAAGGCTCGAGAGTCTGGGCATTAGAACCATCTCCCACGCCGACATACGGGACATCAACCCCGACCCACAGAGCAAAGTGCTCATCCGTGCCCACGGAGAGCCCAAGAGTACCTACCGACTGCTCCACGACACCTCCATTGGCTACGCCGATGCGACCTGCCCCGTGGTGGCCAAGCTCCAGAAGCTCACCATTGAGGCCGACAGCAGGATGAGGGCCGAAGGGGGTCAGGTGGTCATCCTCGGCAAGAGGGGCCACGCAGAGGTTGTGGGTCTGAATGGGCAGATTGAGGATAGAGCAATCGTCGTGGAGAGGGTTGCCGACCTGGAGGAGGTGGACTTCTTGCGCCCCATATTCCTCCTCTCGCAAACCACCCAGAGCCTCAAACTCTTCGAGGAGATCAAGGCCGAGGTATTGGCTCGCTCCCAGGTCCCCGAGAGGGTCGTGGTGCGCGACACCATCTGTCGCCAGGTAGCCGGCAGAGAGGGACACCTGAAGGAGTTTTCCAAGGGGTGCGATCTGGTGGTCTTTGTCTGCGGAGCCAAGAGTTCCAACGGCAAGGTGCTCTTCGAGGCGTGCCACTCTGCAAACCCCAACAGCATAAAGATTGAGTCGCCCGAGGAGCTCCGCAAGGAGATGTTCGAGGGTGTGGAGAATGTGGGCATCTGCGGAGCAACCTCAACCCCCCATTGGCTTATGGAGAGGGTGAGGGATACAATTTTGAGGCTCTCGGAAGCGTTATAATTGTAATTCAAAATTCAGAATTCAGAATTCAAAATTGAGATAGGTGAACAATATGAGATACTTTTTAAGAGCGCTGAAACATTTTGTGAAGATGGCCCTTCTGGTGGCCCTCATCTACCTGGCTATGAACGCCACCGACACGCTGGGCATCAATCAGCAAGAGCTCCTGGGCACCAAGGGCGCAATCCTGCTGGTGGCCCTTGTGGCACTCTCGGCCGCCTACCCCTCCTATGGCTTTGTGGAGCGCACGGTGGAGGCCTCGCTGGAGCAGCACCGCGACATCCTTGTGGAGTCGATGCTCAGGGGCGGCTACTCGCTCCAGAGGGAGGATGGTGGAGAGTTGCGATTCCGCGCCTCCGGCCCCATCCGCAGGCTCCTGGCTATGGGCGACGACGCCGTCACCATAAAGGCTCTCACGCCCAACACCGTCGCCATTGGCGGTGTGCGCAAGGGGGTTGTCGAGGCCGAGTTCCGCATCTCGAGCCAGATGAGAATCTGGCGCCAGGAGCACCCCAACCAGCAGTAACAACCAACACACACTTTTGAAAACAACCTTTTGAGAGATATGACAGCAAGGAAATTTGTGAAATATGCCGTGGTTGTAGCAGGAGTTGCAGGATGCCTCCTGTTGGGCTCGGCAGCCAAGAGTAATGTCTACAACCTGGGCAAGCAGGTGGAGATTCTGGTCAATATGATGCGCACCCTGAACCTCTTCTATGTGGACAATGTGGAGCCCGAGAAGATTATGGACGCCGCAGCCGAGGGTATGACCAAGATTCTCGACCCCTACACCGAGTACTTCTCCCCCGAGGAGATGGAGTCGTTCGATGTGATGACCACGGGTAAGTATGGCGGCGTAGGCTCGACCATCCGCATCAGAGGAGAGTATGTGGAGTTCTTCGCCCCCTACAAGGGCTCGCCCGCCTATCGTGCAGGCATACGAGCCGGCGACCTCATCCTCGAGATCGACGGTCAGGACGCCAAGGGTCTGACCACCCAGCAGGTGAGCGACCGCCTCAAGGGCGACCCCGGCACCTCCGTGAGGCTCACGGTCGGCAAGTTCCCCGACAACAGGCCCCAGAAGGTGAGAATCACCCGCGAGAGGATCTCCATCCCCGGCGTTCCCTACCACGCAATGCTCAACGACTCGGTGGGCTACATCCTCCACGAGGACTTCACCGAGGGGTGTGCCGCAGAGTTCCTGAGGGCCTACAGGGATCTGGAGAACAAGGGTATGAAGGCCCTTGTGTTGGACTACCGCTACAATTCGGGAGGTATTCTTCAGGAGGCTGTGAGCATCCTCTCCTACTTCCTGCCCGCAGGCTCCGAGGTGGTGAGCACACGCTCGGCAAAGAGCCACAACGAGAATCAGAAGTTCGTAACGGAGAATCCCCCCATTGCACCCACCATTCCCCTGGTGGTGCTTGTCGATAACGACACAGCCTCGGCTGCCGAGATTGTGGCCGGTGCACTGCAGGACCACGACCGAGCAGTGGTGATGGGCCGCAGGACATACGGCAAAGGTCTGGTGCAGAGCACCTTCCCCCTGGGCTATGAGGCCTACGCAAAGGTTACCACCGCCAAGTATCATCTGCCCAGCGGCAGGTGCATACAGGCCATCGAGTATGGCGCACACAATGCCGACGGCAGCGTCAGCACCGTGCCCGACTCGCTCATCAACGAGTTCCACACCAAGGCGGGCCGCAAGGTCTATGACGGTGGCGGCGTGATGCCCGACATCCCTCTCAAGACAGAATACATCAGTACATTCTCCGTGGTGGTCTACGCACAGGGCTACATCGACGACTTCGTGAGCGACTTTAGCCGCCGCCACTAC
Organism: Tidjanibacter sp.; assembly: GCA_017628675.1. Taxonomy (GTDB): domain Bacteria; phylum Bacteroidota; class Bacteroidia; order Bacteroidales; family Rikenellaceae; genus Tidjanibacter. Next base: position 701 of record JAGBYS010000280.1, on the reverse strand, counting down.
AACACCCTCGCCGACAAGGTCATCCCCACCAAATACCACCTCACCGACGAGAACTACGCCGAGTTTGTGACCTGGATGCAGGGCAAAGAGGTGGCCTGGGAGAGTATGGCCAACCGCTACTGGGCAGAGTTTGAGAAGATTGCCAACAATGAGCCCTGGGGCAAGGAGATCGAGGAGCAGATGGCTACCATCAAGAAGACCCTCACCAAGAAGACCGAGGATTACCTTTGGATGTACAAGAAAGAGCTTTCGGAGGCCATCGAGAACAGCATCATCAGGCGCTACTGCTTCGATGAGGGTGTGACGGCCCACAACCTGCCCTCGGACAAGGAGGTCAAGGAGGCTCTGAAGGTGCTGGGCGATGGCGAACGCTACAACCAGATACTCACCCTGCAGGACACCGCACGCAAATAACACCCACAACCAAGAGAGATTAATACGGAAGAGATATGTCGGTGTTGGACACAATGTGGCGCAGAATCAAGGGCGTACCCTACAAAAAGAGGGTGCTGATAATCACCGTGGCGATGATTATCGGCTCCGCCTCGCTGCTCTTCACCACCCGTATGTCGCGTATGCTCCAGCAGAAGGAGAAGAACCCGATGCGCCTCTGGTCCTACGCAATGGAACGTATGGGCGAGAGCTACCACAACGACCCCATAGTCTTCCAAGTGGTTCACAACCAGAAGATTCCCTTCATC
>JAGBYS010000279.1 GCA_017628675.1 Tidjanibacter sp. | reverse complement strand
CGCAGCCACTTGGTCTGCTCGGCGCCGAGTGTGCCCGTAGCCGAGTCGAGGACCACGAAGAGGTCTTTGCCCTCGGGGAAGGTCACCTCCCACCAGTAGACCGAGGGACCTACGAGTGCAAGGTGCTCGGCCCAGCCGTCAAAGTAGAGGTCGTGGTTGCCGAGGACATTGAAGATGGGGTAGTCGTAGGGGTGTCTGGCGGGGTCGAAGGCCGCAGACTCCACATAGAGCTGTCGCATACCAATCCTATCGATCAGGTCGCCCAGAACGATGCCAAACGAGGCGTGGGGGTCTGTGCGCAGAGCGTCATTGAAGGTGGTCATATTGCGGTGGGAGCCATCGATGTGGGGGTCGGTGCAGACATAGAACAGATACTCCGGCGCTGCCTGAATGGTTGCCACCGAGTGGTTGCCGTTCTTGTCCATACTCTGCTCAAACCTCACACCCACCATATCGCTCGTTGGGATGAAGAGCCCCTTGATGTCGAGGACATCGCATCCGCCGAGGCCCACGACCAGGGCCACGAGCGCAATAAATCTGCTTACCAATTGTAACATAGGCCCGCCTTGATGCTAAGTTGATAGAAGTTGGTCGACATATGGAACATACCTGCCGACTTGTAGTTACCCTCGACCACCAGGCCCAACCTCTCCGAGAGGCTCCAGCGGCTCCTCAGTATCCACGAGGGTTGGTAGTGGCGCTCGAGCTCCAGGAGTTCGCAGTTGGTGAAGATGAGTTGTAAATCGCACCTCTCGGCCTTGGGCAGAAGGTGGAAGCCCAACTCATAGAAGAGGTTGAAGGGCTCACTGATGTGGCCTCCCTCTGCGCCAAAGGCGCGGTAGTAGTAGCCAAAGCGGCCGAAGACCACACTGCTATTAAGGCCCACACCCACACCTGCAGCAAGGTTGTTGTAGGTGGCAAGGCGGCTGTAGTGGAGAATCGAGCCGAGCTCCACGGAGCCCCACTCGGTGGGGAGTTTGTAGGTGCGGCGCAACTCCACGGCGGTGCGACCAATGGTGCTCCACAGTGCGCCGCCGCTGACGGTCCAATGCTCCGTGAGGTCATAGTCGCCCTCCAGCGAGATGGCCGCATAGCCTCCCAGAGCCAGGTTGTACCCTCCCCTTGCGCCCACACTAATGCTTCGCTCCTGTGCGGTGGCTACGCCGAGCCACCCAAAGAGCGCAAGCAGAGTGGTGCAAATGAATCTTGTTCTCATATCTTTTTCTCTCCCCTTAAATAGGAATTCGAGGTTTCAGATTAGAAAATGTAGTTGGTGCCGATGTTAAGACCACCCTTGCCGTCGCGTTTGTCGAAGGGTTTGCCATACTCAACCGAGATGATGAAGTTGTGGTTCATCACGAGTTTGAGGCCCAAACCTGCGCTGGCGTGGATGCCGCTTGCGTCGTGACCGCTGTAGAGGCCCAAGCCTTTGTTGATCTCCTCCACAAGTGCGTTCTCGCCCTTCTGGCGCTCAAAGGAGCGTGCTTTGGTGATGACACCTGCATCCACAAAGGGGTTGAGGGCCACATACCAGTTCTGGTTGATGAAACGGAAGTTCACGATCTTGACCCTTGCCTCGAAGTTGGCCCAGGCGTAGCCGTCGGCCAGAATACGGTTCTGGAAGACGCCACGAATGGAGTTCTTGCCACCCAGACCCTCGTTCTTAATCTGGCGCAGATAGAGGGGAGTGGTGGTCTGCTGGAGGTAGAAGGGTGCGTTGCCGAAGGTCTGCTGCCAGTTCACACGGTAGCCTAGCACCAGTCTGTCGCCCACAACGGGGAAGAACTGGCGCCAAGTGGCCATAATGCGACCGTAGGCCTCGGCATCGCCAAAGAGTGCGGGCGAGTAGCTTGCCACAACTTCGGCGCAGTAGCCCTTGGTGGGGGCTGCCTCCATATCGCGGGTGTCATACACAAGGCCCGCCTTGAGTTCCAGGTGGGTGCCTGCAACCTCGTTGTCGTTGATAAGACCGCTCGCCAGGTACTGCTCATAGAGCGAAAGCTCATCTTTATACTTATCCAGAGTCACATCGCCGGTGGTCACATTCCAGAATGTGAGGCCCGCCATCCAGGTGAGCTTGTCGGAGATGTTGCCCTGCACATCGGCAATACCGCGCAACATTGTGCGGTCCATATAGTAGTAGGAGCTACCCTTTGTGAGGTCGAGATTCATAGGTGAGGCGTAGCCGTTGAAGCCATAGAAGGGCGACATTGCCGAGTCCAGGTAGGACACGGCGGCCGTCAGACGCAAGCCGGGAATCAGATACTTCGAGTCATAGAAGAGGTGTGCAATAGTTTCACCCTTGGTGTAGTGCGAGAGCTCCACATTGAATTTGTGGAGGTAGGTGGGGTAGGTGCTACCGTCGCCGAAGTAGAAGAAGTCGCACAGAGCGCCATATTGGAATCCGAGGTCGGAGTTGTAGCTAACAGCGGGCAGAGGACCGAAGTTCCAGCCGGTTTTGATCTGTTCTTTCTTTTGTGCCGATACGCTGAGGGTTGCCGCCAGGCAAACCAGAGCCGTAATAAGGGTATGCTTTTTCATAGTCTGTAATGAGGTTTTTGCGTTAGAGAATAGTAAGGAGTGAATACATAAGGTATCCAATGTAGTTGCCCAATGCGTAGCCCACAAGGCCGATGGTCACACCCACAACGATCATATCTTTGTTCTTCATCGAGGCAGCAATCATAGGTACAAATATGGGGCTGTTGATGAGCGTGTTGGAGGTGATAACGGCCGTGTCGCCATCCACCTTAAAGATTTTGGCGCCCAGCAGGGTGAGCAGGAACGAGCCGAAGACTACGATAACCTGGAAGAGTACCAGATAGAGCACGCCCTCGTAGTTGATGGTGCGGAAGTTGGCCATCGAGGCAACAACCACCGAGAAGATGTAGATGAGGTACATACCCGCATCGTAGCTCTTATCCCAAGTCTTGACCTCCTTCCACATCGAGAAGAGCAGAGCGAGGGTGGTGAGCGTGAGAATCATCACGACGGTGAAGATGTGCTCGTTGTAGCGCTTGGCCAGAGTGGCGATGCCAAATGCGGCCGCTACAATCACAAGCGTCAGGAGGGTAATTTTCACGAGCTGCTTGAGGCTCTTCTTCTTGCCAAAGTCGCGGTAGGGGTTCTTCTCGGCATACTCGTCGAGGTTCACCTGGGTGTCGGTGGTGTAGATGCCCCTGCCGAGCCACTTGCGACCAAGTTTAATACCAACGGTCATAAGCATCACCAGGTAGATGAAGCAGATGATCATATCGAACGAGTTGATGATGATGAAGGTGGAGTTCTCCATATGGAGCATAACCTTCAGCGCCGCAAGGTTGGGGGTGCCACCTGTGCACTTGCCCATCAGTGCGCCACCAACGATGGCGCCCTCTTCGCCCAGACCACCACGCAGCGTGAGGAAGCCCGCAAGCGTAGCTATGGCCACCGCCACGATACCGATGATGGTGATGCGGAGTGAGGTCTTGATGGAGAAGTTCTTGAAGTTGCAGCTGTAGAGCATCATAGGCAGCGCCAGGGGGATGGCAATTGTGGATATCGTATCCTGCAGCCCCTTGCAACCCTCGGGTATGAGGTTGAGGTTGGCGATGATGATGCCGATGAAGTAGAGAATCAGCACGGGGCCAATCTTGCCCAGCAGCTTCCACTTGTTGCAGGCCCAGAGCACAAAGGCGGGCGAGAGGATGTAGAAGAAGATGAGGATGGCGGTTGCCGACATCGGTGCGGGCTCAATGGCTCGGATGGTGAAGATGGGGGAGGCGTTCTCCTCGTAGGTGAAGTAGATTTGGTGTTCACCCACCTGGTCGGTGGTGAACTTCATCTCGGGGAGGGTGACCTGTGTGCTGTCCAGATGGGCTTGCACCTGCTCCTCGTGGAGAAGTTTGCCGTCGAAGGTTGCTACGAACTTGGCAGCCTTTTTGTTGTTGGCGATGATTTCATTGGTCGAGACGGTCACTTTGAATCCGTCGTTGAGGGTCTCCTTGGGCTCTTCTTTAGGGCCGCAACCCACCAGTGCAAGAACTGCTACGGCCATCAAAAGTCGAAATACTTTCATCATATCACAGAATCTTTAATTCGTACTTTTCTCCGCGTGTGGCGGAGGTAAAATTATTTTTGTGGGGAGTGATTAGGCCCGTGGGGCAAGCACTCTCCAGGTGATGTGTGGCGTGTCAAATATAATGATTTTTTCCAAAAACAAAACTCCCACACCCCCTAACACCCCATAAAGGGGTAAATTGTGGCTACTTTGGGACACAAAAGGTGGGACAAGTGCGGCTTCGGAGCCACCCTTGTCCCACCAATATTTCACTCATTCGTTTGCTTTGGAGCCGCCAACTAAAGGATGCACAGCAGGCGATAGATGAGGTAGCCGAGGTAGTTGCCCACAGCATAACCAGCAAGGCCGTTGGTGATACCCACCATAATGGCGCCCTTGTTCTTCATCGCCGCCGCAATCATAGGCACACACAGGGGCGAGTTGATGAGTGTGTCGGAGGTGATGACGGTACTGTCGGCATCCACCTTGAAGGGTTTGGCCAGCAGTACGGCGATCACGAGCGAGCCAAAGACGATGATGGCCTGGTAGATGAGCACCCAGAAGCCAACCCTCCAGTCGAGCTGCGAGAGGTCGGCGAGCATCGCCATCGCAAGGCAGAAGATGTAGATGAGGTACATACCCGCATCGAAACTCTTATCCCACGAGCGCACCTGGCGGAAGCTGGTCAAGAGAAGGCTGATGGTCGTCAGCGTCAGGATGAGCGCCACCATCGAGAAGTCGCCACCGAGCAGGTCGAAGAGTGTGGTGCCCTCCTTGAAGAGGTTGCTCACCAGCAGCGAGATGACAGCAACGATGGCAGAGGTGGCAAACACCTTCAGGAGCTGGAGTATGCTCTTGGTTTTGCCAAAGTCGCGATAGGGGTTGTCGTTCACATAGTCGGCCGCATTGATCGAGTCATTGTGCTCCTTGAGACCCTTGCCGTGAACGATCTTGCGAGCAATGCTCACACCACCGCCCATAAGGAACATCAGGTAGAAGAACGACACGATGAGGTTGCAGGTGGCCACCAGAGCAAACTGCTCGTTGGCGAGTCCATCCTTGCCGAGCATCATATTTACGGCCGCGAAGTTACCCGCACCACCCGTGTACTGACCCGAGAGGGTCGCACCAATGGCAGCAGCGTCCTTGCCCAGGTGGTTGCCCACCAGCAGATAGCCGCCCACCACCATCAGGACCACCGAAAGGATACCTATCACGAAAGCCTTAATGGTTGTGCCAGCCTTGAGCGAGCGCAGGTTGCAGCTAAAGAGCATCATTGGGATGGCCAGAGGAATCATCACATCCTGCAGGGTCTTCTGAATACCTCCCAGCCCCTCGGGCACGATGTGCAGATTGGCAATCACAACGCCCAGGATGTAGAGCGAGAGCACGGGGCCCACCTTGCCAAGCAGTTTGGAACGGCGACAAGCCCAGAGAATGGCGGCCGGTGCCAAAAGATAGAATAAAATAAGTAGTAGTTTTGAAATCATAGTTTCTATGTTTTGTTCTATGTGGCCCGCAAATATAACCAAAATATCTTAAGATGATACATTTCGGGGCAAAGAGGTGGTATACCTATATATAATATATATAAGGGAATGGTGCTCCGGGAGGGCCCAAAAATAGAGTGAAAATTTTTTTGCGGTATAAAGTGCTGATTATCAGGGTGAATGTATTTTTATGCGAAAAAAGTGCGAAATTTTTTTCGCAAAACGCTTGCAGGTTTCAAAAAAGTCGCTACCTTTGCATCCGCAATTGAGAAGAAACCTCCTCCACAAGAGGAAAGTGAAAATCAAAAGCAAAAAAAGTTCTAAAAAATTTGGTGGTTACAAAAAAAGGTCTTACCTTTGTACCCACGTTCGCCTCAGAAAATGCGGCGATTTTTTTAGCGCCTCTCCGAAAGGGGAGAAACCGAAAAAGGTTCTTTGATTTATTGGTTTAACAGAGAGAAAAAGAATGCAGAAGCAATGAAGTCTTAGGACTTCATCAAGTTCAATTCAATTCCTTAAATGGATAAAGAAGTAGTCAGGCTCTAACAATACATTTTAATTTTTTT
>JAGBYS010000025.1 GCA_017628675.1 Tidjanibacter sp. | reverse complement strand
TCTTCATCCTCAATAATACCAAGGTGTTCCCCGCACGCCTGTATGGCAACAAGGAGAAGACCGGCGCCGAGATCGAAATCTTCCTACTGCGCGAGCTCAACAAGGACCTGCGCCTGTGGGATGTGCTGGTGGAGCCCGCCCGCAAGATCCGCATCGGCAACAAACTCTACTTCGGTGATGACGACGCACTTGTGGCCGAGGTTATCGACAACACCACCTCGCGTGGTCGTACCCTCCGCTTCCTCTACGACGGCTCCTATGAGGAGTTCCGCGAGGTGCTCAACCAGATGGGCGAGATTCCTCTGCCCCGCTGGGTGAGGGAGAAGGTCGAGCCTATGGACGAGGAGCGCTACCAGACCATCTACGCCAAGTTGGAGGGTGCCGTTGCTGCCCCCACCGCAGGTCTGCACTTCTCGAAACACCTTCTGAAGCGTATGGAGATCAAGGGTATCGACACCGCCGAGATCACCCTCCACGTGGGCCTCGGTAACTTCCGCACCGTGGATGTCGAGGACCTCACCAAACACAAGATGGACTCGGAGCAGATCTTCATCCCCGCCGCCACCGCCGAGAGGGTAAATCGTGCCAAGGAGAGCGGCCACCGCGTGTGCGCCATCGGCACCACCGTTCAGCGCACCATCGAGTCGTCGGTTTCGACCACCGGTATGCTCAAGCCCTATGAGGGTTGGACCAATAAGTTCATCTTCTCGCCCTACGACTTCAGCGTTGCCGACTCTATGGTGAGCAACTTCCACCTGCCCGGCTCCACCCAGCTGATGATGGTTGCGGCCTTCGGTGGCTACGACAATGTTATGAACGCCTATAAGGTTGCTATCGAGGAGGGCTACCGCTTCGGCACCTACGGCGACGCAATGCTCATTCTCTAATAGAGCAAAATACACACCACAAAAAACCCTCGCGCAATTCGCTGCGCGAGGGTTTTTTGTTTTCGACGGGGGACTTTCTTTGAGGAAGGGCTGAAAGGGCCAAAAGGGCAAAAAAGGCTGAAAGGGCCAAAAGGAATATAGGGCCTATAAGGCCTATAAGACTTATAAGACTTATAAGACCCATAAGACCCATAAACCCCATTAGCCCACCTCCGAGAAATTAAAAGTTGAAAGTAAACGAGGGCGGAATGTCGAGGGAATTTTTTGCCAAACGAGAAGGCGAGTCCGCAGGTGGCTGCGGCCACTCCGAGTGAGGGTGGTGCTCCCGACTGCTTTCCCTTGAAAGAACAGCGAGTGCATATCGCGGAGGGATTTTTGTGCCAAACAAAGGAGCGAGTCCGCAGCCTACTTAAGCGTAGGTGAGGAACTCGCTCACTGAAGTTTGGTGCAAAAAGCACCCGCTATATGTGTTTTTTTAGAAGGTTACGAGGAGTCCGATACCAGCCACCTCCTGCACCTGAAGACAAGGATAGGCTTTGCCATCGGGCTGGGGGATGTTGATGTCGTCATCGTAGATCATATGGAGGTTGGCGTTGGCCGAGAGCCACTTGTTGATCTTCAGGTCGAGGCGCATAGTCCAATCGACATCTACATTCTGGGGCTCGCTGAGGAAGTTGGAGAAGAGGTTCAGACGGGTGTAGCCCGAGAGGTCGCCGATGATGGTGCCCTTCATCTCGATCTTCACGTTACCACCGAACTCGTGACGGGTGGAGCGGCCATCAAGACCATAGATGGGCTGCAGCTCGGGGGCGTTCACCACGGTAGCCTTCCAGGTTGCGGGCGAGGCATTGACCGAGAGCCACGCTTTGGGGTTCCACTCCAAACCAAGACCGCCGCTGAAGTAGGCGGGAGCCATAAAGCCCGAGGTCTGCTTGTAGCCGTCACCCTCGGCATTGGGCACCGAGTAGTCGTAGCCGTTGGCAAACTGTGTGTTGAACTTCATAAGGGCCGAGATGTAGAGGCTCTCATAAACTTTCTGACCGTAGGACGAGGAGAAGTAGATCTTATCGTTGGTCTTGCGGATGCCGTTGCTCTCGGTGCGGTTGATACCGTAGGCGAGCTCCAAGCGGTTCTGCCAGAGAGAGCTACCCTTCTTGTAGTCGATCGAGTAGTTGAACTGGAAGTCGGCTGCCACACTGGGGTCACCACCGGCTGCCCAATTGGTGAGTGTCATCTGCGAACCGGTGATGCCGGCGCTACCCGCCATAGTCCAAGGGGAGGGAGTTTCTTCTTGTGCCATCAGTGCCACGCTTGCCACGAGAGCCAGGGCGGAGAGGAGAATTTTTTTCATAATTCTGCGGTAAAAAAGGTTTATGTTTCTGTTTGATTTGTTTCTCTTTGTGCAAAGATACAAAATATTGTTGAAAGATGAAATTTTCAAATGTCATTACAAAGATGTATCTTTGTAGCCTGACTTGGCGTGGGGGTTTCGTCGCTGCCCATTTAGGTGGGGAGAGGAAAGTCCGAGCAACGCAGAGCACCGTGCTTTCTAACGGAAAGTTGTCGGCAACGGCAAGGTTGAAGGTAACAGAGAATGACCGCCCCGCAAGGGGTAAGGGTGAAAAGGTGGGGTAAGAGCCCACCGCCTGTGTGGCAACACATTAGGGACAGTACTACCGACGGGTTGCAAGCTCAAGTATATCGACAGTATGTAGGGTTGCTCGCCCGATGTCGAGGGGTAGAGTGCTTTAGCCTATGCGAGAGCATAGTGCATAGATTAATGACGAAGGCCGCTCCGCCGAGGGATGGTTGTGCGCAACCGACCCGAGGGGGACTCAGCGGTACAGAACTCGGCTTACACCCCACACCAGGTCTTTTTTTTAATTCAAAATGCAAAATTCAAAATTCAAAATTGGATATTAAGCCACTACATATAGACAATTACGATTATGAGCTGCCCGATGAGCGAATTGCCAAGTTCCCTCTCGAGGAGCGTGACCACTCCAACCTTTTGGTGTGGAGGAATGGCGACATCTCCCATCGCAAGTTCTTCAACCTGCCCGAGGAGTTGCCCGAGGGTGCAATGTTGATTTTCAACAACACCAAGGTATTCCGCGCAAGGCTCATTATGCACAAGCCCAGCGGCGCACGCCTGGAGGTCTTCTGCCTGGAGCCCCACGCCCCCGCCGACTACGAGAACGCCTTCTCCGTAAAGGGCGAGAGCCAGTGGCGCTGTCTGGTGGGTGGCCTGAAGAAGTGGAAGGAGGGCCCTCTTCAGATTGAGTTCGAGATGAATGGCAGGTCCTGCCGTCTGGAGGCCACAAGGGGCGAGCAGATAGACAAGAGTCACATTGTGACCTTCCGCTGGGATGCCGACGCCACCTTTGGCGAGATCATTGAGCATCTGGGGCGTATTCCCATCCCGCCCTATCTGAACCGCGAGAGCCAGGAGATTGACAACACCCGCTACCAGACGGTCTACTCGCGCATTGAGGGCTCGGTTGCAGCACCCACTGCGGGTCTGCACTTCACACCACGACTTATCGACACCCTCCACGCAAAGGGCATAACCACCCAAGAGGTGACACTCCACGTGGGTGCCGGCACCTTCCTGCCCGTCAAGGAGGAGGACGCCACACGCCACACGATGCACACCGAGCACTTTGTCATTGAGCTCGCCACGCTCCGCAGCCTGGCCTCGATGGTGGGCACGGGCCGCATAATCTCGGTGGGCACCACCAGCACCCGCACCATTGAGTCGCTCTCGGCTCTGGGTTGGAGGGTTATGCAGGGTGGCTCGCCCGAGGCCGAGAGGGTTGTGGGCCAGTGGGAAATTTACGACATACCACCCCAGGTGGGTGGCCGAGAGTTGTTGGAGGCACTCGTGGGGTGGATGGAGCGTGATGGCATCAATTCCCTGACGGCCGCCACGCAGATAATGATCACCCCCCACTACCACTTCCGCATCATCGACGGACTGGTGACCAACTTCCACCAGCCCAAGAGCACCCTTCTGCTGCTCATCTCGGCCATTGTGGGCGAGGGGTGGAAGGATATCTACCGCTACGCTATGGAGAACGACTTCAGGTTCCTCTCCTATGGCGATAGCTCGCTACTCTTCGTCCCCGAAAAATTTTGAATTTTGAATTTTGAATTAACCTCGCTATGGTTTCACGATTTCTACCCACATCGGCTAAGGAGGTCGAAGCACTCGGCTGGGACTACATTGATGTAATCCTCT
>JAGBYS010000278.1 GCA_017628675.1 Tidjanibacter sp. | reverse complement strand
TGAAACGTGCGCGTCTACCTATTCCGCCACCTGGGCATCCGCGCCGACCGACAAGTGTTTCGGTCTTTGAGCGTGCAAAGATACACATAAAATTCAAAATGCAAAATTGAAAATGCAAAAATTTCTATTTTTTCCTCTCTTTCACTCCTCTACACGCACCCAAAATGGGAGAAACAGAATGTAGCACGCAATGATAAAGGGCTCTTTTGTTGCGTCTTTCAACTTTATTCCCTACTTTTGTAGGGATGAAGAGACTGTTGTGTATAATCGTTGCAACCATAGCCACCACCCTCTCGCTTAGGGCGCAGAGAGTGGAGGTGGGGAGCATTGCGCCTCAAATCAGGGGTGTGGAGTGGATAAGCGACACCCCACACCTCGGCGAGAGGGCACTGATGGTGGAGTTCTTCCACTCCTCCAACGAGGACTGCAGGGCCCATATAGAGCTCTGCAACAACCTCTCCCACCTGTTCCTCGACCAGATGGATGTGGTAATGCTCACCCGTGAGCCCGCCGAGCAGGTGGCCTCACTCCTGATGCACGAGTATCAGTTCTTCTATGTGGCCACCGACGAGAGTGGCGACACCTTCCGCGCCTTTGGCGTCAACCACGTGCCCTATGCGGTCATCATCTCCCCCCGTGGCGAGGTCATCTGGATAGGCAACCCGTGGACACTTTCAAAAGAGATAATCGAAAACCTTATAGCACAATGAGTTCCAACAATATTGACCACTTCGAGTACCACCACCGCGAAGAGCACGGCTCGAGCGCTCTGAATGTGACCGACGGTGTGGAGAGCCAGCCCATAGTAAACCCCTATTTCAAGCGCGTGAAGCGTCGCACACTCTCTACGGATGAGTATGTGAAGGGTATCCTGGAGGGCAACATCACCATCCTCTCCCAGGCAATCACGCTCATCGAGAGCAACAACCGCGACCACTACGCACAGGCGCAGGAGATCATCGAAAGGTGTCTTCCCTACTCGGGAGGGTCGATGCGCATCGGTATCACGGGCGTGCCCGGTGCCGGCAAGTCGACCTTCATTGAGGCCGTGGGCGGTATGGTCACCGACCTGGGCCACAAACTTGCGGTGCTGGCCATTGACCCCTCCTCGGAGCGCACGGGTGGCTCTATTCTGGGCGACAAGACCCGTATGGAGACCATCTGCAACAACCCCAAGGTCTTCATTCGTCCCTCACCGAGTGCAGGTTCGCTCGGCGGTGTGGCACGCAAGACCCGCGAGTCTATTGTGCTCTGCGAGGCTGCAGGCTTCGATGTGGTTTTCATTGAGACTGTGGGTGTTGGCCAGAGCGAAACGGCCGTACACTCGATGGTCGACATCTTTATGCTCCTCCAGATTTCGGGTGCGGGCGACGAGCTTCAGGGCATTAAGAGGGGCATTATGGAGATGGCCGATGTGGTTGCCATCACCAAGGCCGACGGCGACAACCGCCACCGTGCCGAGCTGGCCCGCGCACAGATTTTCAACGCCCTCAAACTCTTCCCTCCCACCGAGAGCCAGTGGACACCCCAGGTGCTCACCTGCTCGAGCCTTACGGGCAAGGGCATTGGCGATGTGTGGAACACGGTGGAGGACTTCATCAAGCACACCAAGGAGAACGGATTTTTCCAGGCCAACCGCAACCGCCAGGGTAAGTATTGGATGTATGAGAGCATCAACGAGGCCCTCAAGGGTGGCTTCTATGGCAACCCCGCCATTGCCGAGCGTCTGGCCGACTACGAGGAGGCTGTGCTCTCGGACCGCATCAGCTCCTTCATCGCTGCCAAAGAGCTCCTGGACCTCTACAAAAATCTATAGAGCCCACTCGCAAAAGCATACAAAAAAAGCCCTCTGCTATGGTCAGAGGGCTTTTTCGTATGCCAAGCGAAGGCTTTCGTACACTACCGTGCCGCAGTAGAGATAGCCGAGGCTCCCAATGAGGCCTTGCATGGTGAGATTGTGGGGATGGGTGTCCACCCTCACACTTTTCACGCCCCTCTCGGTGGCCTCTCTCGCGGCCTCCTGCATAAAGCGGCGACCATAGCCCTTGCCCACAACCCTCTCGGCCACACACAGGCGGTGGATAGTCAGGTAATGACTATTCACGGGGGTAATCCACCTGCCACCTTGAAGATTGTCGTAGGCCCTCTCGCCATCCCAGACCAGAGCGCCATAGGCCACAACCTCCCCATCGAGGGTGAGCACCCTGCCGTAGCCACGGGCTATATCCTCTTCCACCCTCTGGCGGTTGGGGTAGCCATTCTGCCACTGGTCTATGCCCGAGGCCGCAAGTCGCCGTTGGGCCTCGCGGATGATCTCCACGATGCGCTCCACATCCTGCACCAGGGCAAGCCTAAACTCATACTCCACCATACACTCAGTCGTATAAAAATTTGGTAGTCTGCGGACACTTCTGCCCACTACTATCATCAAAGGTAGTGATTTTCCATCGCTCGTACAACACCATTGTTAACTTTTACCCATACAACCACAAAAACATCACACCGTAGACCAAAATTATTCGCCCACGCTACGGCTTGTATCGGTAAAAAATATATCTTTGTGAATGTAAAAAAATTGCCAATATGAACAGACAAAAAAACATCATACTCTCCACCCTTGCGGCCCTCTCGCTGCTGCTCCTCTCTTGCAACACCCCCATTACAGAGGAGCCCGAAGGCTTTGTGGAGAAACAGCCCGAGGAGGTTGTCTTCACCCACGCCGAGGTTGCATATATGGGTGACTATGCGGGCGACAGCAAGGTTGACGGATGGATGCTAAGGCTCTACTCTACTGTGGAGTATAACGAGAAGGGCGCCCTTGTGGGCCCGGGCGTCGTGGCTCAGATTCTGCTCAACTCCCCCCACAACACCCAGCAGGAGGCCGAAATCTCGCTCCTGAGGGGTATCTACACCGCACAAAAAACTTCGGCCGACTTCTCACCGGGCAGTTTCATAAATGGCTACATCCACTATGTGGACCTGCCCAACGAACGACTCAGCCTGCCAGAGGCAACCTACTGGGCCAAGATAGCGGAGGGCTCGACCGAGATGGATATCGACATTGTGGACGATGGCGCAGTGCAGATTAGCGGCAGTGGCAACCACTTTGTGGTGGAGGGCACCCTCGTGGGTCCCAAGTGTCTGAAGCACAAGTTCTCCTGGAGCGGCACGCTGGAGCCTACGGAGTATGTCGAGAGCGAGGTGTCCAACAGCACCCTCAAGGGCGATTTGACCCTTAGTGGGCTGAGCCACCTGTGGATTCTGGACCGTGGCGACTACTTTGTCCTCAGGGATGAGAGCTGTCGTTCGCTGCTGGTATTCCTCACCGACGAGGGCGTGACGGTCAAGGCCGAAGAGCCCTCAGGCACAGGCAGCCTGCTGCGCCTGGAGTTGCTCGTCCCTTGGAGCTGGGATGCCACCCAGGGGCTACCCGAGGGCACATATCCTATGCTCACCCGCAATGCCGACACCTCCATAGACCGTGTTGCACTCACCCCCTATCACTCCGTGCCGGGTCTGCCCAACCGTTTCGTCAATCCCTACTGGGCAGGTGCGTGGTATGTGGAGTACGCCGAGGGAGAGTGGAGCGAGTATGCCCGCATCAAGAGCGGCGAGGTGACGGTTGTGCGTGGCGCCAACGGCTCCCACACCATCTCCTGCACCCTGCAGGACAGCACCCCCTCGCCATACCAGATCGAGGCCGAGGCCACCTTTGACAGATTCACAACACTATAGAGAAATCACTATGAAAAAGTTTTTCGGAATCATCTCTTTGCTGCTGCTCTGTGGCGCAATGCTCAATGCCTGCACCGAGCCCGAGGCACAGCCCACAATAACCATCACCCCCTCCTCACTCACCTTCGATTGGGAAGGAGGCTGGCAGTCCGTCACCGTTCACTCCACCCACGACTGGCAGTTGGAGATTGTGGAGGGCCAGGAGTGGATAACAACATCGATAGACTCCCATCTTGCCAACCAGCAGATAACTTTCCGAGTACTCCTATCGGGCGAGAACAACTCCGAGCAGGAGCGTGTGGGGCGCATAGCCTTCCGTGCTGAGAGCACCACCGAGTACCTCACAGTGACCCAGAGTGGCAAGCCCTCCGTAGCACCTCCCCCTGCGGCCGCCAAGGAGAACACCTATGTGATTGACGGCAAGGAGTATAAGTTTGGTAGCACAGCCTTTATGATGGTGGGTGAGAATCCCGCAGTGGTTGCCAGCCCCAGGTTGGCACTGCAGGGTGCCGAGAAGATTCTCGATAGCGAAAACTACCTCTATGCTGCCGTGAGCCCCCTGCTGAACGGCGTGGAGTTTGACCTTATGAGCGAGAGCACACCCTACACACTCATCTCCACCCTTGCCGGCGCACTGCTCGAGTGTGTGGCCCCCGAGATGACCGAGGAGATTACCTCCGGCAAGGCAACATTCGCCATTGCCGACAAGAGGGCGACCTTCCAGGCATCCCTCACTCTCGCCAACGGCTCCCAGCTGGCCATAAACATCACCACCCTGGCCGAAGAGAAGATAACCATCAACGAGAACACCATCTCGCGTGGAGAGGAGAAAAAGCCTCTGCGCACCGCCTTCTATATGAACGAAGAGGGGATGACCTACCTCTACTTCACCCCCGCAGGTATCGACTACGCCGAGGAGTTGGAGATCACAACCTGGTATATGTATCTGATGGTGAGCGATGACCTCATTAAAAATCAGACTATTGACATTACAAGTGAGGCTACCCGCAACGGCAAATTCATAGTCGGCCTGATGGATAATCTGGACAGCAGCAGGTCGTGGAGCATCACGGGCGACGACCTGGGAGGAGCCACCGGCACCCTCTTTGTTAAGCGCAATGGCGAGGGCGACTACTCCACCCTCCTGAATATGCTCTACGGTGGCGTGGAGTACAAAATCTCCTTCGAGGGCAAGTGCATATCCTGCTACGATGCGCCCGTGGTGGAGAGCAACTACATCATCTTCAATGGCGCTAAAAACCACCTCACAGCAGCCACCCTCGATGCCAAAGAGGAGCCCTGGACCCTCTCGCTCCGTGTGGACAACGGGGAGAGCGTTGTGATAACCGCTCCCGCAAACTTCTTCGACGGCAACGCCCACGGCTTCTCGCAGAGCCCCCTGCTTAGCGTCAGCTACAAGGGCGAAACCTTCTCGAAGGCCAATGGCAACAGCGGCACCCTGACCCTCGGTCTGGATCAAGATCTACTCACACTCGAGGTTGCCTTCACCAACTATGCAGGTTGCGATGTGGCATACTCGGGATCGGTCACCATTTACCAATAATACAAACTCGGCGATGAAAATTTCTACCTATATAATAAAACTATTGGCCGTTGTGGCCTTGGCACTCCTCGGCACCTCTTGTACCACCCCCGATGAGCCAACCCCCACACCCAAACCACTCGGCACATACGGATACTTCCATCTGGGCGACGAGGAGATTCCCGTGGTGAGCTACACTACCGTGGAGGATAGCCATTTTATGCTTAAACTCTCCCCACTGGAGGATATTCTTTCGGCCACGACCTATACCATCGTCGGTATCCACACAGCCTATGTAGGCAAGGAGATAGATGTCACGACCAAGTACCACAACGACGACTATATCTTTGTCTATGAGGACCCTGCGCGCTACTACGCCCCCTACCGCCAACTGCAGTCGGGCACCATTCTCCTCGATAAAAATCAGGCCGGGGAGATTTACGCCAAGGTGGATATTGTGCTCTCGGACGGCACCCCCTTCAGCTACGAGCAAGTCCTCCTGGCGAAATAGCTCGGCCAGCAGCAACCAAAGGCCACACATAAAAACTCACGGGTATTAAAAATAATATCCGTGAGTTTTTTTGTCGAAATTCAAAATGCAAAATTGGTTAAGAGATAGGACCCATAAGACTTATAATTAGGTGTGCTTGTTTATGCCACTTTTGGTGGCAAAAGTGGCGCAAAAGCCACCGCAAGGCATCTATGGCGGGAGCGCAGAGGTGAAAATCTAAAACGAACGCCCCTGGCGGGCAAAGCATTTGCCGTCTTCGTTTATTAACGATTTTCTCCTCTGCGCTCGTCACGACCGCTCAAGGCAGTCGCTTATCCGCCGCCGATGCAATTGCGGGGTCCAAGGTGCGCTACGCGCAGGGTTTATTGCTTTTTGCCTTCCCCAAAGCGCCACAAAAAGTTCACGGGTTA
>JAGBYS010000277.1 GCA_017628675.1 Tidjanibacter sp. | reverse complement strand
CGTCACCGAACTGAAGGCCTCGCCCGAGAAGATGCGCCACATCTTCCCCTACACCCTGCTGGTGGCCGACGGCTTTCTACCCAAGGGGCTCAACCAACACCACCAAGAGGAGTTCTACAAGTGCTTTGCCGACAACATCAATCGCAACTACGGCTCCCTGCAGCAGTTCGTCTGGGATGCGTTCCACTCACGCCTCGACGACCTGCTGGTGGTCGCAATGCTCCGCAGTTGCGCAATCCCCTATTGGGAGTTGCAGTAATCAAACAAAGAGAGCGCCCACTCTTTCGGGGCGCTCTCTCTTTTTATTTGGTCGCTATATAGATAAGGTCGAAACACTCCTTGTGGACAGGCACCACGGAGTAGTCATCCATCGTTATGCCCGTTGTGAGGTCCCTATTCTGCTTGAGCAACTTTTTGCGATTGAGGCGGTTGAGCAGGTCGTAGGGAATCTGCAACATCCAGCGGGGAAGGCGGTACTGGAGTCGCAACACATCGAAACGCGTTATGCGCCTAACCCCCTCACGGTTCTTGGCGTAGTACTCCATAACCTTCTGGTTGCCCTCCACGCCCAGGGCCTCAATCTCCCCAAACTCACCACTCAGCAGCGCAGCGAACTCCTCGGGAAGATACTCCCTGATGTGCCAGGGATTGCGCGTGAGGGACATAGAGCGGTTGGGGGTCGAAACGATGAACTTGCCACCGGGCCTGAGCACTCGGTGCACCTCCCTCACGAAATCCCTATCGCGCTTGATGTGCTCAATCACCTGGAACGAGATGACGCAGTCCACACTCCCACTCTCAATGCCCTCCAGCGGAGGCACACTCATCTGGCGGAACTCCACATTAGGGAATCCCTCCAGCACCTCGGGGCTGGGGATATGCTTGTCGATGGTCATAAAGTGCTCGGCCACGGGGGCGATAATCTCCACACCATAGCCACTGCCCGTGCCAATCTCGAGCACCCTGCCCGACACCCTTCCTGCGGCATAGACATAGGCCAGCAGGGAGCGTTGGAAGACATAGTTATCGGAGGCGTCGCGTTGCGACACACGCTCGGCGGTTTGAAGAACACTCATATCTAAAGTAAAGGTTTAACTATTTGAGCGTTATAGTGGTGTCCGAGAGGGTGATGCGTCGCTCCTTATAGAGCGCACCCACAGCCCTCTTGAAACTCTTTTTGCTGAGGCCCGTGAGGGCTGCAATCTCCTCGGGCGAGGACTTGTCGCCCAAGGGAAGAGTGCCCTTATTCTTGGCCAACAGGTCGAGGAGTTTGGAGGAGGCACTATCGCGCATCTCTCGGCCCTCCTGCTGGAGCATAATGTCGATGCGACCCTCGGCGCTGATGCGATGAACATAGCCCGTGAGCCTATCGCCGAGTTTTACCGAGGAGAAAATCTGGTCGTTGTAGATCATACCCCAATGGCGGTTATTGACCACCACACGGTAGCCCATCTCCATCTTGCGAGCCACCAGAATGTCCACCTGCTCACGAGCCCTCACGGTAATCTCCGCATTGGAGATATACTTGTTCAGTTTGGTGGTGGCCACCACCCTGCCCGTCAGTTCGTCGCGGTAGAGGTAGACCAGGTAGCGGCCGCCCATCTGCACCTCATAGGGGACATTCCTATTGGGCATAAAGAGGTCCTTGGCCATGATGCCCCACGAGAGGAAGACTCCGTGGGCGTTCCTGTCGACCGCCTCCAGCACCGCAGCCTCACCCACCGTCGCCAGGGGTTTCTCACGAGTGGCGATGAGCCTGTTTTCCGAGTCGTGATAGACAAAGACCTCGACAAGGTCGCCCGCGTGGTCCGAGAGGGATACATAGCGGTTGGGCAACAGCACCTCTGTGCCCTCGTCATCGACAAGGTAGATGCCAGGGTCGGCAATGCGACTAATTCGTAGCGAGTGGTATTCTCCTGCTGTGAGCATAGTGTGTGAGTGGTATGTGAAAAAACAACTTTCCGTTTGACATAAAATTTCTGCAAAAATAGGGCTTTGTCGTGAGAAATCGCTATTTTTGCACAAAATAAAATGAAAAAATGAGGCTGGCACTACTACAATTCGACACCCTATGGCTCCGCCGTGAGGATAACTTCCGCTCCATTGAGCGTCTGCTCGAGGGGGTGGAGTGTGACCTTGTGGTGCTGCCCGAGATGTTCTCCACCGCCTACTCCACCACGGCCGACCAGGTCGCAGAGCCCACCACGGGCCCCACTCTCGAGTGGATGAGGAGCACCTCCCACAGGCTCCAATGCGCCATCATCGGCACCGTGGCCACCTCCGACAAAGGAAACTTCTACAACAGGATGTATGTGGTGCTGCCTGACGGTGGTGAGTATCACTACGACAAGCGCCACCTCTTCACCTTTGCGGGCGAGGATCGCACCTTCTCCCCCGGCAAGGAGCGCATCATCGTGGAGTGGCAGGGGGTCAGAATACTCCCGCTGGTCTGCTACGACCTCCGCTTCCCTGCCTGGAGTTATCTGCCCGGTCAGGTGGACCTTTTGGTCTACTCCGCCTCGTGGGCCGCAAGCCGCACGGGGGCGTGGGACTCGCTCCTACCCGCCCGAGCCATCGAGAATCAGGCCTGGGTGGTGGGCGTCAATCGTGTGGGCACCGACAAGGACGGCACCCCCTACTGTGGCCATTCGGCCGCCTATGACTTTATGGGACGCAAGATGGCCGATTGTGGCGAGGGGGCGTGCGTGAGGATTGTGGAGATTGAGCCCTCGAAAATCGCCGCCTTCAGGGAGCGTTTCAGGGCCTGGCAGGATGCCGACAAAATCGAAATCAAATGAACGAGCAGAACAAAATAGTCATCACCGGCGCAAGGGTCAACAACCTCAAAAACATTGACCTTGAGATTCCGCGCGACAGCCTTGTGGTCATCACGGGTCTGTCGGGTAGCGGCAAGTCGTCGCTCGCCTTCGACACCATCTATGCCGAGGGCCAGAGGCGCTATATGGAAACACTCTCCTCGTATGCCCGTCAGTTTGTGGGCACTATGGAGCGCCCCGATGTGGACAAAATCGAGGGCCTCAGCCCCGTGGTGGCCATTGAGCAGAAGACCACAAACAAGAATCCACGCTCGACGGTGGGCACCGTAACCGAGATAAACGACTTTCTGCGTCTGCTCTACGCCCGTGCCTCGAGGGCCTACTCACCCATCACGGGCGAGGAGATGGTCCACTACACCGACGAGCAGATCCTTTCGCTCATCCAGGAGAACTTCCAGGGGCGCAAAATTGCCCTTCTGGCCCCCGTCATCAAGGGGCGCAAGGGCCACTACCGCGAACTCTTCGAGGGTTTCATTAAGCGCGGATTTCTCCACGCGAGGGTCGATGGCCAGGTGGTGGAGATCACCTCGGGTATGAAGCTCGACCGCTACAAGACCCACACCATTGAACTCGTGGTGGACCGTCTGCTGGTGGGTGATAGCAGCCACGACCGCCTCTCCAAGAGCCTCAAGGAGGCGATGCGTCAGGGCAAAGGCACCATTCTGGTCTACGACTACCAGGCCGATGCGGCACGCTACTACTCGCGCCACCTGATGTGTCCCACAACGGGCGTGTCGTTCGATGAGCCCGCCCCCTACACCTTCTCCTTCAACTCCCCACAGGGCGCCTGTCCACACTGCGGAGGTCTGGGCGAGGAGGCACGATTTGACCGAGAAAAACTCTTTCCCGATATGAATGTGAGCATAGCCGATGGCGGCATTGCTCCACTCTACAAGATGCGCACCAAGTGGTTCCTGGCCGTGATGTCGGCCCTGGGGCGTCGCTACGACTTCACCATAGATGACCCCGTGGGCTCCCTCTCCGAGGAGGCTCTCTCGGCCATCATCAACGGCGACGCCGAGCCTGTGGCCATCGACTGCCACGCACTCTATGGTGGTGGCGGTGTGCAGATGACCGCTTGGCAGGGCGTGGGCCGCTACATCGAGGACTCCTCCGAGGAGGGCACACGAGGCTCGGGAGCAAAGTGGCTCAAGCAGTTCGTGGAGCGCACCCCGTGTAGCCACTGCGGCGGCTCACGACTCAAGCCCGAGGCTCTCCAATTCCGCATCGGGGGCAAGAACATCGCCGAGGTGTCGGATATGAGCATCGAGGAGCTCAGCTGCTGGATACGCCAGGTGCCCGAGCAGATGAACAGCAAAGAGAGGACCATTGCACGCGAGATACTCAAAGAGATTGGCGACCGCCTCGGATTCCTTGTGGATGTGGGTCTCGGCTACCTCTCGCTGAGCCGCTCATCGGGCTCGCTCTCGGGTGGCGAGAGCCAACGAATAAGGCTCGCAACGCAGGTGGGCTCAAAGCTCGTCAATGTGCTCTACATCCTCGACGAGCCCAGCATCGGACTCCACCAGAGGGATAACCGCCGTCTGATAGACAGCCTCAAAAACCTGCGTGACGAGGGCAACTCGGTGATTGTCGTGGAGCACGACGAGGAGATGATGCGCTCGGCCGACTGGATTGTCGATATGGGTCCGCTGGCGGGTCGCAAGGGTGGCGAAGTGGTCGCTGAGGGCCCCTACAATAAAATCCTTGACTCTCACTCCCTTACGGCCGATTATCTTGCCCTAAGGCGCAAAATCGAAGTACCCCAAGAGCGACGCAAAGGCAACGGCAAAACAATAAAAATTGTGGGCGCCAAGGGCAACAATCTCAAGGATGTGAGCCTCGAGATTCCGCTCGGCAAGATGGTCTGCGTCACGGGTGTGAGCGGCAGTGGCAAATCCTCGCTCATCAACGAAACACTCCACCCCTACCTCAGTCGCACCCTCTATCGCTCCTTCGACCAGCCCCTTCCTTTTGAGGCCATCGAGGGGGTGGAGAACATCACCAAACTCGTGGTGGTGGACCAGAGCCCCATTGGGCGCACCCCACGCAGCAACCCTGCAACCTACACCAATGTCTTTGCCGACATCCGCAAACTCTTCGAGAAGACGCAGGATGCACAGGTGAGGGGCTTTGGCGCGGGGCGTTTCTCGTTCAACGTGAAGGGCGGCCGCTGCGAGGAGTGCAAGGGCGCAGGTGTGCAGACCATCGAGATGAACTTCCTGCCGGATGTCTATGTCACCTGCAAGGCGTGTGGCGGCCACCGCTACAACCGCGAAACACTCGAGGTGAAGTACAAGGGCAAGAACATCGACGAGGTGCTCTCGATGACCATCAATCAGGCTGTGGAGTTCTTCGAGAGCATACCGAAAATCTACACCAAACTGCGTGCCATTCAGGAGGTTGGACTCGGCTACCTCAAGTTGGGCCAGAGTTGCACAACCCTCTCGGGTGGTGAGAGTCAGCGCATAAAACTCGCCTCGGAGCTCGCAGGTCGCGACACGGGCCACACACTCTACATCTTCGATGAGCCCACCACGGGTCTTCACTTCGAGGACATCAACCAACTGCTCGCCGTCTTCCAGAAGCTCGTCGACAGGGGCAACAGCGTCATCATCATTGAGCACAACCTGGATGTCATCAAGTGTGCCGACTGGGTGATTGATATGGGCCCCGAGGGTGGTGCTGCGGGCGGCAGGGTGATTGCCGAGGGCACACCCGAGGAGGTTGCCACCGTCCAGGAGAGCCACACGGGCCGTTTCCTCAGGGAGATTCTATCCTAACACACATAAGCAATAATATGCGGGGGCGCGAACACCAAGTTTGCGCCCCTCCTTTTTTTCTCTGCGGCACACATTTTGCACCCACCTTGCTTTGGGAGGAGGCAGAGGTGGAGAAATGTTTACTTCGGCCTGAGTGATGTCCCCAATGGAGCCAAAGGGCACACGGGGCAAAATAAACACCCCGCCAGAGGAGTTAATGGGGCAAAAAGTAAATCACACAAAAAACAGCAAGAAACAGAGATGGGAACAGAAAAAGCAGTTAGGATTCAGACATCCATTCTCAACGGAGTGGAAAAAAAGGTGCTCGTATGGCTGGCCGAGCGTCAGCCTCGGTGGGTCACCTCGGACCTGCTGACCTACATTGGTGTGGCGGGGGCGCTGGTGTGTGGCCTCGGATTTGCCCTCTCGAGCCTCGACATAGGGTGGCTGTGGCTCTCCTCCGCAGGCCTTGTGATAAATTGGTATGGCGACTCGCTCGACGGCACACTCGCCAGGGTGAGAGGCACACAACGCCCCAAGTACGGTTTCTTCATTGACCACTCCATAGACGCCATCACCATTACGATGATGTGTGTGGGTGCGGGGCTCTCGCCACTGCTCAGGCTGGATGTGGCACTCGGGGTGCTGGCGGCCTACCTCATAATCTCCGTCTACACCTATGTGTGCACCATTGTCACCAACCAGATGAGGCTCACCTACGGCAAGTTGGGCCCCACGGAGTTCCGACTCATCGTCATCCTCACGAACACCCTTTTCATCTACACCCCGTGGCACAATCTGACTCTAAAGGTCGTGGGCATAGAGTTGGGGCTCTTCGACCTCGTGGCCCTTGGCGCCATACTCCTTATGGCCACCCTTTGGCTCCGTCAGTGGCTCTCCGACCGTAGGCGCCTCTCCAGGCTCGACCCCCTGCCCGCCTCCTCCAAAGCCACTCAACAATCTCCCAAACCCCAGACAATCAGTAAGAAGCAGACCGCGTGAAGAGAAGATTACTAGAGTTCGTTCTAAGCAGAGGGCTCGGCACCGTGGTGGACACCCTGGTGCTGTGGGCCCTCTCCCACTACCTATTCTCGGGCGGCTACCTGGCCACCTACATCTTTTCGCCCTTGCTCTCGTTCGAGGCGGCCGTGATGAGCAACTTCCTCTGCTCCTACTTCTGGATATGGCGCGAGAGGATTAGCCACAAAACCTCGGCCTCCTTCTGGCGCCACCTCTTGGGCTTCAACCTCACAGCCCTTGTGGGCTTTGGGGTGAAGATGCTCTTCCTGCTCCTTTTTGAACGGCTCTTTGGATGGGGCGTGGTGGTGTGCAACCTGGCGGCCCTTGGCATCTCGGGCTCGCTCAACTTTCTGCTCTCGGACACGCTTGTCTTTCGCCGCCAGACCACGCCACCCTGCCACAAGGTGCTCTCCGAGGAGGAGTTAGCTCCCCTCTCTCCACTCTTCAGAGGTCGGCTTGGTCACAAGGTGGGGCGGCTACTACTGCGCATTTGCGGCATCGACAAACTAAACCACATCTACGACGCCATCTACCCCTTTTCGGGCCCCGAGGCGGCACGGCAAGCCTTAAGGCTGATTGGGTGCCGCTACGAGATTGGCAACCCCGAGCGACTCGAGAGCCTCCCCGAGGGGCCCTTTATCACCATCAGCAACCACCCCTATGGCGGAATAGACGGCATCATACTGCTCGATATGCTCGGCCCCAGGCGCAAGGACCTGAGGATTATGGTCAACAAAATCCTCTGGCGCATTGAGCCTATGCAGTCCAACTTCATAACCGTCACCCCCACCGAAACACACAAACTCAAGGCCGACGCCACAACCCTCGGCGGCCTCAGGGCTACCCTCGCCCACCTCCGCTCGGGGGGTGTCATCTCGCTCTTCCCCTCGGGCGCCGTGTCGGACCTCCACATCCCGAGTGGCACAATCGAGGACCGCGAGTGGCAGGAGGGCATTATTCGCCTTGTGCAGCGTGCCCGTGTGCCCATCGTGCCCATCCACTTCGAGGGGCGCAACTCGCTCTTCTACTACCTCCTGGGGCTTGTGGATTGGCGCATAAGGCTCCTGAGGTTGCCGCGCGAGGTCACAAACAAGCACCGTGGGCGGCACCGTCTCGCCATCGGCCCCACAATCTCCGTGGCAGAGCAAGACAAGGCAGGCTCCACAGAGAGCCTCCGCAGCCTACTCCGTAGCCGTGTCTACGATATGCCCCCAGCCGCCTACTATGCCCCCGTAGAGGGCCTCGAAGAGGAGCCATTGGAGTGATGGGCATCGTAGAAATCAAGGTGGCAAACGCCACTAAAACAGCACCTTATTGCAGAAAATGTCGTTGTAGAAATGGGGCAAATCTACAAGCGCCGAATACGACCAAAGTGCAAAACAGTTACTTTTGTACAAGCAAAATGAGTCACGCTCCACTCGCAAGAGAGCGGAAAAAAGGATGTGACCAATATTTAATTAAAAGAGAAAAAACAAAGATGAAAAAAATTATCACCACCCTGGCCGCCATCTTCATTGGCATCGTGGCCCTCTCGGCTCAGAGCCAGTTCGTAGGCAAATGGACCACCATCGACGACAAAACCGAGAAGCCCGCAGGCATCGTTGAGATTTACAAAGACACCG
>JAGBYS010000276.1 GCA_017628675.1 Tidjanibacter sp. | reverse complement strand
GGGCCGTTTTATTGTCTAAGGGGCTCAATGGCCCACATCTTTTGGGAAAAGTCCGGAAATTTCACTACCTTTGGAGTTATAAAACAATCAAAACAAAAAATTAAACAATGAAAAAAGCCTTCCTTATAGCAGCCCTGGCGGCAATCACCCTTGCCACCGCTTGCCAATCACCCAAGCCCCAGAGAGAGTTTTTCGTGCAGATTTCCGACCCGCAGCTCGGCTTCATAAACGAGTCGGAGGACTTCACGCCCGAAAGGGAGAATATGGAGCGCATCGCCGCCGCCATCAACCGCCTGCAGCCCGACTTTGTGGTCTTCTCGGGCGACTATGTGCAGTGGCGCACCGAGGAGTCGTTGGAGGGATTCGGCCAGATGTGTGCCCTCTTCGACAAAGAGATTCCCCTCTTCTTTGTTCCCGGCAACCACGATGTGGGCGAGGCCACACCAGAGGATGTGGAGCGTTTCATTGCTCGCTATGGCCACGACCGCTTCGTCTTTGAGGGCGAGAGCTACACCGCCATAGGCTACAATTCGTGCGTCATCAAGACCATTGCCGAGGGCGAGCCCAAGGAGTATGAGTGGATGCGCCAGAGCCTCAAAGTGGCCGCCAAGAGAGATCTTCCCATCATTCTCGTTGCCCACCACCCTCCCTTTGTAGAAAACCCACAGGAGGAGAACGCAGGCGTAAATCTGCCCCAGGAGATGAGAGCCAAATATCTACCCCTATTTAAGGAGTATGGCGTAGATTTGATTCTCTCGGGCCACCTCCACCACTGCGTAAGGGCCGAGTATGAAGGCATCTCGCTTGCCACCACAAGTGCCGCAGGTCGTCCTCTGGGCGAGGAGCCCTCGGGTGTCACAGTCGTGACCATCGAGGAGGGCACTCCCACCCCCACATTCTACCCCATCGACGCAATTCCTGAGCGCATCGAGTAACCCCCAAAAAAGATATCCATAAATTATGCTACACTTTGAATCTGACTATATGGCCGGAGCACACCCCGAGGTGCTCCAAAGGCTCATCGATACCAACCTCCAACAGACCGTGGGCTATGGTGCGGACCCCTATACCGCCCGCGCCAAAGCGCTCATCCGCGAGGCGTGTGGTGCTCCCGAGGCACAGGTTCACTTTCTGGTGGGTGGCACGCAGACCAACGCCACCGTCATTGACGGTCTTTTGGCCCGCCACGAGGGTGTGTTGGCAGCCGAGAGTGGCCACATAAGCGTTCACGAGTCGGGCGCCATAGAGGCCACAGGACACAAGGTGCTCACCCTGCCCCAATACGAGGGTAAAGTGAGAGCCGAGGATGTCGCCCACTACATCGACGAGTTCTACCGCGACGACACCTATGAACATATGGTCGCCCCCGGAATGCTCTACATCTCCTTCCCCACCGAGTATGGCACCCTCTACTCGCTGGAGGAGCTCAAGGCCCTGAGCGAGGTGTGCCACACGAGGGAGATTCCGCTCTACATCGACGGCGCACGACTTGGCTATGCACTCGGAGCCGAGGAGTGCGATGTGACGCTCGGCGATCTGGCCCGCCTGGCAGATGTATTCTATATTGGCGGCACCAAGGTGGGCGCACTCTTTGGCGAGGCGGTGGTTGTCACCAACCCCAAACTGCTCCCCCACTTCTTCCCCCTGATAAAACAACACGGCGCACTGCTGGCCAAAGGGCGACTCTTGGGAGTTCAATTCGAGGCACTCTTCAGCAACGGACTCTATGAGCAGATTGGTCGCAAGGCAACCTCTCTGGCACTTCGCCTCCGTGAGGGTTTCGAGCGCCTTGGCTATAGTGCGGTGGTGAACTCACCCACCAATCAGCAGTTCTTCCGACTGCCCAACAGGGTGATTGACGCCCTTATGCCTCACGCCGGATTTGAATATTGGGGCCCACGCGGCGCCACCGAGAGCACCGTCCGTTTTGTCACCAGCTGGAACACAACCGACCAAGACATCACCGACCTACTCTCCCTGCTGGAAAACGCATAAGCGCTACCACTAACTAACGAATGAGGCCGTCGCAACCGCGACGGCCTCATTCGTTGAGTAGCACCCCATTTGGGGCAAAACCAAGGTGGTTATTCGTTATTCACTGCCACGAGATTCCTATCGCCGTAGCCGTTATCGATCTTGGTTACATAGGGGAAGAACTTCTGGATGCGTACCCACTCCAAGGGGAATACTGCCTCCTCGCGCGAGAACTCGTGGTTCCACTCGCCTGCAAGCTCGGCAGCAGTGTAGGGAGCATTCACAACAATCTGGGGAGTAGTCTGCGCCTCGTGGAGAATCTTCACAAGTGCGTCGCAGAACTTGTCCATCTCCTCTTTCGACTCGCTCTCGGTGGGCTCCACCATAAGGGTGTCGTGCACGGGGAACGAGAGGGTTGGTGCGTGGAAGCCGTAGTCCATCAATCGGTGTGCAACATCGCCCACCTCTACGCCATAGTCCTTGCGGAAGTTCGTCAGGTCGAGAATCATCTCGTGACCCACACGGCCGCTCTCGCCCGAGTAATAGGTGCGGTAGCTCTCAGCCAGTTTGCAGGACATATAGTTGGCATTAACAATGGCCATCTCGGTAACCTTCCTGAGGCCCTCTGCGCCAAGCATCTTCACATAGCCATAGGTGATGGGGAGCAGCAGAGCACTACCCCAAGGCGACGAGGCAACAGCCGTGATACCATCTGCACCACCGGTCGAAACAACCGAGTGCGAAGGCAGGAAGTCCACAAGGTGCTCGGCAACGCAAACAGGACCCACACCGGGACCGCCACCACCGTGAGGCATAGCGAAGCTCTTATGCAGGTTCAGGTGGCACACATCGGCACCAATGAAGCCGGGGTTGGTGAGGCCCACCTGTGCATTCATATTTGCACCGTCCATATATACCAGACCGCCGTGCTCGTGAACAGCGTCTACAATCTCCCTGATGCGGCTCTCGAAGACACCGTGGGTCGAGGGATAGGTCACCATAAGACCTGCCAACTCGCCCTCATACTGCTCGGCCTTAGCCTTCAGGTCCTCAACATCGATATTACCCTTGTCGTCGCAGCCCACGCCCACAATCTTCATACCTGCCATAGCAGCCGATGCGGGGTTGGTGCCGTGTGCCGACGAGGGGATGAGGATAATGTTGCGGTAGCCCTGCGAGCGGCTCTGGTGGTAGGCACGCATAATCATCAGACCCGTATACTCGCCAGCAGCACCCGAGTTGGGCTGCAGGGTGCAACCTGCAAAGCCTGTGATGATCGAGAGGTCTTTCTCCAGCTCGGCAATCATTGCCAGGTAGCCCTCGGCCTGTGCCGTTGGTGCAAAGGGGTGCATATTGGCAAAGCCTGCAAGCGAGAGGGGCATCATCGTAACGGCAGGGTTGAGTTTCATTGTGCAAGAGCCGAGCGAAATCATACTGTCGGCCAGCGAGATATCCCTATGCTCAAGGCGTTTGATGTAGCGCATAAGCTCCGTTTCGGAGTGGTATTTCTGGAACACAGGCTCGGTCAGAATGGCGCTCTCACGGCGGAGCAAGGCGGGAATCACCACAGCCTCCTCGTCAATCTTCACGCTCTTGGGAGCCTTCTTGCCGGCAGCCTCGGCAAAGATAGCCACAACCTCGGCCACCTCCTCGTCGGTGGTAACCTCGTCGAAGCTCATCCTCACCTTGCCCTCGCCAGGGTAGAAGAAGTTGATGCCGTGCGACAGAGCGATATCCGAAACAACCGAAGCCTCGGCCTCAACCTCAAGGGTGTCGAAATACTCCTCGGTAAGCAACTCATAGCCCAGAGCCTTCAGAGCCTCAGCAACGGCCACGGTGCGGGAGTGGATATGTTTGGCGATGCGCCTAAGGCCCTCGGGACCATTATAGACAGCATAGAAGCCCGACATCGAGGCCATCAGGGCCGATGCGGTACAGATATTCGAGGTTGCCTTCTCGCGCTTGATGTGCTGCTCACGGGTCTGGAGCGCCATACGAAGTGCACGGTTGCCGAGCCTATCTACCGACACGCCGATGATACGACCGGGCATATTGCGTTTGTAGGCATCCTTGGTTGCCATATAGCCTGCGCTGGGGCCACCAAAGCCCATAGGCAGACCAAACCTCTGCGACGAGCCAACAGCAATGTCGGCACCCCACTCTGCGGGAGCCTTCAGCATAACAAGGCTCAGAAGGTCACAAACGGCTGCCACCTTAGCACCGGCCGCGTGGGCCTTCTCGGTGAAGGCTGCATAGTCGCGCACCTGGCCCGCTGAGGCGGGATACTGCACCATAGCTCCGAACTCCTTGCCCGTGAACTCATAGGTTGCATAGTCGTCAATCACGATCTCAATGCCGAAGGGCTCGCTACGGGTGAGCAGTACATCGAGAGTCTGGGGGAAGATATTGCTATCCACGAAGAGGACATTGGTGCCATTTTTCTGCTGGTCACGGCTACGGAGCGCAAACATCATAAGCATAGCCTCGGCTGCGGCGGTAGCCTCATCCAAGAGCGAGCAGTTGGCAATCTCCATACCGGTCAGCGACACAATCATCGTCTGGAAGTTCAGAAGGGCCTCCAACCTACCCTGCGAGATCTCTGCCTGGTAGGGGGTGTAGGAGGTGTACCACGATGGGTTCTCAAATACATTGCGGAGGATGGCCGCAGGCATCGAGTTGGGATAGTAGCCCATACCGATGAACGAGCGCAGGGTCTGATTCCTCTCGGCCAGCGAACGGATGTGGGCCGCAAACTGTGCCTCGGTCATAGGCTCATCGAGCGCAAGAGGTTTGCGCAGACGAATGCTCTGAGGCATAACCTGCGAGATGAGCTCCTCGACACTCTCTACACCGATGGTTTTGAGCATCTGCTCCAGGTCGCCCTCCGAAGGGCCAATGTGGCGATTAACAAATTGTTCTAACATAGATTTTAGTTTTATTTTAGGTTAATACTTTTCCTTATTGGTCTAACGTCTAAAGTCGAAAGTCTAACGGGGCGGTCTAATGCGACCGAGAAATTAAGACTTGGGACTTTTGACATCCGACGTTTGACTTTTGACTACACTGTAGTGCTAATTCATTGCTGTGGCAATGGCCTCGGCCATCTGGTCAACGGCGCCCTGGAGTTTCTTGCCAATCATCATACGCATCATCATATTCAACTCGGCGTGGAGAACGATGCGCATACGGGTGTCGTAGGGGGCAACCTCCTTTAGTTGGAGCCAGAAGGTGAAATCCATAGGCGTTCCCTCGTCGCCCTGAATCTTGATGGTCTTATTGGGCTCGCGCTCCACCATCCT
>JAGBYS010000275.1 GCA_017628675.1 Tidjanibacter sp. | reverse complement strand
GGTAACGCCGCCAGGGTAGTTGATTTTAAGGTATTTTTGCCCCCTTGATGTGGGATAAGTGATTGCGGGTCAGTGCGTTGCGCTGTTTGCAATGTCCCCAAGATATGCTCAAAACTCAAGGAATTGAGCGTCAAAAAGGTCTCCCCGAAGGCAATTTTGTCAATCTGCAAAAAGCCTCTACCGTAGGTAGAAATGTCCAGAAACTGTGATGGTCGGCACTCAAATAATTGAAAAATCAGACTCCGAGAACCAAAAAACTCCGGCACTCGAGCAGAGCGCCTGGTATGTCCTGAGGGTGACCTATCAACGCGAAATGCAGGCGCACCTGAAACTGATGGATATGGGCATCGAGTCCTTCGTGCCAACACAGCGAAAAAAGATAATTCGAGCAGGAAGAGCTTTCTACCGTACGGTCTCGGCGCTCCACAACTACATCTTCGTGCGAGCCTCGCTCGGCGAGATTAAACGCATCAAGGAGTCCTACATCCCCTATCTGCGTTTTATGATGGGCCACGACGAGAATGACAATAAGTGCCCACAGACCGTTCCCGAGCAGCAGATGCACCACTTCATCGCCATTACCGGCAGCGAAAACCAGATGATCAAGTACCTCGAGCCCGAGAGCATCGACCTTGCCAAGGGCGAAAGGGTGCGCATCCTGGCCGGCCCCTTTGCTGGAGTGGAGGGAACATTTATGAAGATCTCTGCCAAGAACGAAAAACGCGTAGTGGTGAAAATCGAAGGCGTCACCGCAGTAGCCACCGCCGCCATCCCCGCCGCCCTGGTGGAGAGGATTTGAGAAAGATAGACTAACACCATACACTCCACCACCCCGTCCGAGGAGTGTTACAAAACAGATACAACAATGCTGAAAAAGTTATTGCAAAATCGCTACTTGAGCTACTGGGCAGTGCTCGTAATTGACCTTGTGCTCGTCTCCATTTCGTCCCTCATCTCCATTATGGCTGTGCGCTATTTTGGAGGCTCGAGTGCCATTACACAAACAACGGCCTTTGTGCTCTTTGGCGTGTCGCTTCTTATCAATCTGGCCTGTTTTCTGCTCTTCCGCACCTACCGCCACATTATCCGTCACGCTTCGCTCAAAGGTCTGCTCCCTCTGGGGTTGGCAATCCTTACAAAGTCCGTAGTATTCTTTGTGCTGCTCAATGTTGTACCTTCGCTTCACCTGGCCGAGAAGAGCATCATCCTCGGTGTCGGTCTGGACTTTATGATGTCGATTGTCGGTCTGGTTGGTGCCAGGGTCATTATGATCGTGGCCTACGATTGGATTGTGGCGCACTCCAATGACAAGCGTCGTCGTGTGCTCATCTATGGCCTGGGCGACAAGAGCGTGGCTCTAACTACTCGTCTATTCAAAAGCTCCCACTACAAAGTTGTGGGCTTTATCCACTACGGCAAGAAGATGAGTGGCTACAAGGTGTCGGAGTACAAGACATACTACTTCCGCAATGAGGAAGATGTGGACAAAGTGCTCCAGATGAGTTCGGCCGATGCACTACTCTTTGCCACCGATGCTGACGCCTTCGCTGAGAAGGATCGTCTGATAAAATATTGCAGTGAGCACCCTTCGCAGCCACTGAAAATTCTCGTTGCACCCCAGGTGGATGAATTCAATGGCGAGAGTATAAACAAGATGAAGATGCGCAATATTCGCATCGAGGACCTGCTGGGACGCGACGAAATTGAGATCAGTCGCGAAGAGGTCTACGAGAATTTCCACAATAAAGTCGTGATGGTCACCGGTGGCGCAGGCTCCATCGGTAGCGAGATTTGCCGACAGATGGCCGACCTGGGAGTGAAAAAACTCATCATCTTCGATATTGCCGAGACCCCTCTCCACGAGATTCGTCTTGAGATGGAGAAGAAGTATCCATCGTTGGATTTTGTCCCCTTCATCGGCGATGTGCGCTCGGCTAAGCGACTCCAGGTGGCCTTTGACCGTTTCAAACCCTCTGTCGTCTTCCACGCAGCGGCATACAAGCACGTGCCTCTGATGGAGGAGAATCCCTGTGAGGCCATACTGAGTAATGTCTTCGGCTCGAGAAATGTGGCAGACCTCTGTGTGAAGAACGGCGTAGAGAAGATGGTTATGATTTCGACCGACAAGGCAGTAAACCCCACTAATGTGATGGGTTGCTCCAAGCGTCTGGCTGAGATCTATTGTCAGAGCCTCGGCGTGGCAATCGAGAAAGGAACGATTGAGGGCAAGACCAAGTTTGTGACAACTCGCTTTGGTAATGTGCTGGGCAGCAACGGTAGTGTCATTCCCCACTTCCGTAAGCAGATTGAGGATGGCGGCCCCGTGACCGTTACGCATCCCAAGATTAACCGCTTCTTTATGACCATTCCTGAGGCGTGTCGTCTGGTAATGGAGGCTGCAACAATCAGCAACGGTAACGAGATTTTTGTCTTCGAGATGGGTGAGCCTGTGATGATTGTACACCTGGCCGAGAAGATGATCAAGCTGGCGGGCTATGTGCCAGGCAAGGATATCGAGATAAAGTTCACCGGACTCCGCCCCGGCGAGAAACTCTACGAGGAGGTGCTCTCCAATGAGGAAAACACCATCCCCACCAACCACAAGAAGATTAAGATTGCCAAGGTGCGTGAGTATGACTTCGACAGCGTAAGTGAGCAGTATGACGCTCTGGTGGAGATTGCCAAGGGTGGCGATGTGACCAACGCCGTACGCAATATGAAGCGCATAGTGCCCGAGTTCAAGAGCAACAACTCCGCTTTTGAACTGCTCGACCGAGAACTCGAAAATGAGGAGCGCAAAAAACAGAACAACGCCTAAATCTTCGGTCGCATAATTCCAACTTAACAACCAACAAATACAATGAAAATTGCAGTTGCAGGAACGGGATATGTGGGATTGTCGATGGCAACCCTCTTGGCACAGCACAATGAGGTTGTGGCTGTGGATATCGTGCCCGAAAGGGTGGCTGCAATCAACCTTAGGCGCTCGCCGATAAGGGATGAGTATATCGAGAGATACTTCGCTGAGAAGGAGCTCGACCTTGTGGCGACGCTCAACGCCGAGGATGCATACAAAGGTGCCGACTTTGTAGTCGTTGCCGTGCCTACCAACTACGACAGCGAACTCAACCTCTTCGATACATCGGCTGTGGAGTCGGTTATCGAGAAGGTTGTGGAGGTAAATCCCGACGCTGTGATCGTCATCAAGTCAACTGTCCCTGTGGGTTACACGGAGAGCGTTAGTCGTTCACTGCAGACGGAGAATATCATCTTCTCGCCCGAGTTTCTCAGAGAGAGCAAGGCGCTCTACGACAATCTCTTTCCCTCGAGAATTATTGTAGGCAGGGCTGGTGGCAATCAGCGCATTGTGGAGGCTGCCAAGCAATTCGCCGAGCTACTCCAACAGGGGGCCCTCAAGCCCGAAATAGATACTCTTTTTATGGGTACAACCGAGGCTGAGGCTGTTAAGTTGTTCGCTAATACATACTTGGCTCTGCGTGTGAGCTACTTCAACGAGCTTGATACCTATGCCACCACTAAGGGCCTCGATACAAAGAGCATTATTGAGGGCGTAGGCTTAGATCCACGCATAGGTAGCCACTACAATAACCCCTCGTTTGGCTACGGAGGCTACTGTCTGCCCAAGGATACCAAGCAACTCCTGGCCAACTACGCCAATGTGCCACAAAATATGATGACCGCCATTGTGGAGAGCAACCGCACGCGCAAAGACTTCATTGCAGAGCAGGTGTGGGACCTTGCAAAGCAAAATGCAGGACAGCAGGAGGCGGTCATCGGAGTATATCGCCTTACGATGAAGACCGGCTCCGACAACTTCCGCCACAGCGCAATACAGGGTATAATGAGGCGCATCAAAGCAAAGGGTGCCAAGGTTATCATCTATGAGCCCGCCCTGGAGAGTGGCTCTACATTCTTCGGCTCAGAGGTGGTGGGCAAGTTGACTGACTTCAAGACCAGGTGCCACCTTATCATTGCGAACCGTTATGATAGAGTGCTTGACGATGTTGTGGAGAAGGTCTATACAAGAGATCTATTCAAACGCGACTAACTAACTCCAAGCCCGAGTTCTTAAACAGAGTTTAAAGCAGATACAAATGAATATGGACTACAAATATCATATTTTCTCGCCCTACCGCGTGTGCCCTCTGGGTGCGCACGTTGATCACCAGCACGGTCTGGTGAGCGGTTTCGCCTTCGATAAAGGCGTGGATTTCTGGTTCAACCCCACAGACGACGGTATGGTGCGTCTGAAAAGCCTTACCTTCCCCGGTGAGGCAGAGTTCCCCATCGATGACCTAGTGAGGGTGAAGCAGGGCCACTGGAGCGATTACGCTCGTGGCGCCAAGTATGCCCTCTCAAAGAGGTTCAAGTTGCGTCGTGGCGTCGAGGGCGTAATCAAAGGCTCGCTCCCCATTGGCGGCCTTTCGTCGAGCGCTGCGGTGCTCATCGCCTATGTTATGGCCTTTGCCAAGGCTAACGACATTGAGCTCACGAAGATGGAGGTCATCCGCATCGCTTCGGAGGCAGAGAGAGAGTATATCGGTCTGAACAACGGCATCCTCGACCAGTCGTGTATCGCCCTGAGTGAGAAGGACTCGCTGCTCTTTTTGGATACCGCAACCGAGGAGTATCGC
>JAGBYS010000274.1 GCA_017628675.1 Tidjanibacter sp. | reverse complement strand
GTGAAGCCCGAGTATCAGAATAAGGGTGTCAATGCGATTCTTCTGAGGGAGGGCCTCAGGGGTGCCATTAAGAATGGAATGAAAATTGCGGAGACGGGTCCCGAGCTCGAGACCAACATTGAGGTTCAGAGCCAGTGGAAAGCATACGAACATCGCAATCACAAACGCCGCAGATGCTATACTTACTCCTTGCAATAGTTTGCGCCGCAACCTATTCGGTGCTATTTAAGTTGTTCGCTTGCAGAGATGTCGACTCTCTGCAAGCGATTGCTTTTAACTACCTGACGGCCACCATTCTGGGCGTTCTGCTGAGCGTGGGCGGAGGTCTGGAGGGTGGTTTGGTCCTCGGGGCGGGCGAGTGGCTACTCTCGGCCTTGATGGGCATTATGTTTATGGCGGCCTTTGTGCTTATGGCTCGCAGTACGGCCCTCTCAGGTGTGGCCGTAACGACGGTGGCGGCCCGAGTGTCGCTCATCATTCCTGTGGTCTGCAGTTACCTCTTCCTGCCCGACCAGATGGAGCCTCGTTGGGGTGCCATCGGGGTTATTGTCTTGGCGCTCATTATGGTCATCTGGACCCCCTCAAAAGGTGAAACCAAGAGTAGGCGAGGCCCCCTGGGTGGTATGCTTCTGCCGCTGAGCGTGTTTCTGCTCTTTGGAGCCAATAACTTCTGCCTCAAGTGGGCACAGAGTGGCCTTGAGGCTGAGAGTGCAGCCTCGCAGCTCACGGCTGCCATCTTCCTCTTTGCTGCGCTGGCAAGTGGTGGCTACTACTTTGTAGCGCAGAAGGAGCGCCACTTCTCTTGGCGAGCCTTGGGTGGCGGCATTGTACTCGGAGCCTCCAACTTCTTCACGACCTACTTTATGCTGCTCGGCTTGGAGAGACTGCCGAGCGGAGTTTTCTTCCCTATCTACCACATTGGCATTGTGGCACTTGTAACAACCGTGGGTGTGTTGCTCTTTGCTGAGCGCCTGCGCCCTCGTCAGCTGCTCGGCCTGGTGGTGGCCGCAGCCGGAATAGTTGCATTTTTCGTATAGAATCCTTATATTTGTAAAATCCATAATTTCACCCTTGTAGATGACCGGCTATCGTGACATACTCGAACGCCTGGCCTTGGGCCGCGAGGTGGGCCAAAGTGAGCTCTCGAGGCTTGTCGTGCTTGCCGACCAGGAGCGTGTGCTCGACTATGCTCGTGGGCTTGCCCGAGAGGTGCGCACCGAGTGGTTTGGTCACGGAGTCTATGTCAGGGGCCTTGTGGAGATATCCAATCGCTGCTCGGGTGGCTGCTACTATTGTGGCCTCAGGGCCGAGAATCGTGCGGTGGAACGCTATGCGCTCTCCGAGGAGGAGATTATTGAGGCTTGTCGCAAGGGCTATCAGCTGGGCCTTAGGAGCTTTGTGCTCCAGGGCGGCGAGAGACACGATATCGAGGAGCCCATAGCCCGTCTTGTTGGCGAGATTAAGAGGGAACTGCCCGATGTGGCCATCACCCTCTCGCTTGGCGAGCAGAGCCGCGAGTGCTACCAGAGGTGGCGTAGTGCGGGAGCCGACCGCTACCTGCTGCGCCACGAGAGTGCCACCCCTGAGCACTACGCTATGCTCCATCCCGAGCGTATGAGGTGGGAGGAGCGTGTGGCGTGCCTCGAGGTGCTCGGAGGGCTTGGCTACCAGCGAGGTGCAGGCTTTATGGTGGGCACCCCCGGCCAGACGCCCGAGATGTTGGCCCACGAGGTGGCGTTCTTGAGCCAGATGAGCCCCGAGATGGTGGGCATTGGTCCCTTCATTCCTCAGAGCGACACCCCCTTTGGAGGTATGCCCAGGGGCGATGTGGCCACGACACTTATGATGTTGGCGCTCGTGAGAGTGGCACTGCCCAAGACGCTTATGCCGGCAACTACTGCCCTAGCTACCACGGCCAATGACGGCACCCTGCTCGGCGTGCTTTCGGGGGCCAATGTGGTGATGCCCAATATTACACCCACAAAGTACCGAGCCTCCTATGCCATCTACGACGGAAAGAAGAGTTCGGGTACTGAGTCGGCCGAGGGACTTGAGAGGCTTGCCGAGGAACTTTGGAGCATCGGCTATGAGGTGACGCTGGGGCGTGGCGACCATCCCGATTTTGTTGAAAAACAGTGACTTAAAATATACAATGTGATTATGTATAACCCAAAATCAAAACAGGCTGAGGAATTCATCTCCCATAGCGAGATTCTTGCCACTCTGGAGTGGGCGAGGGAGAATAGGAGCAACAGGCCCCTCATAGAGAGCCTCATTGAGAGGGCAGCGGATGGCAAGGGACTGAGCCACCGTGAGGCTGCCCTACTGTTGGAGTGCGACCAGCAGGATCTGAACGAGAGAATGTATGCTCTGGCCAAGGAGATAAAGCAGAGGGTCTATGGCAACCGCATCGTGATGTTCGCCCCGCTGTACCTCTCGAACTACTGCGTCAATAGCTGCACATATTGCCCCTATCATATTGCCAATAAGACCATTCCTCGCAAGAAACTCACTCAGGAGGAGATTCGCCAGGAGGTCATTGCCCTGCAAGATATGGGCCACAAACGATTGGCCCTTGAGGCGGGCGAACACCCACTCCATAACCCCATTGAGTATATCCTGGAGAGTATCCGCACCATCTACTCCGTTAAGC
Organism: Tidjanibacter sp.; assembly: GCA_017628675.1. Lineage (GTDB taxonomy): Bacteria > Bacteroidota > Bacteroidia > Bacteroidales > Rikenellaceae > Tidjanibacter. The sequence continues at coordinate 2,692 of JAGBYS010000274.1, read as the reverse complement.
ATAAGAATGGCGCCATCCGCAGGGTGAATGTCAACATTGCGGCCACCACCGTGGAGAACTACCGACTTCTGAAGGAGGCCGGCATTGGTACCTACATCCTCTTCCAGGAGACCTACCACAAGGAGCGCTACGAGGCTCTCCACCCCCACGGCCCCAAGAGCAACTACGCCTACCACACTGAGGCTATGGATAGGGCTATGGAGGCAGGTATCGACGATGTGGGCATCGGTGTGCTCTTTGGTCTGGATGGCTATGAGTATGATTTCGTGGGTCTTATGATGCACGCCGAGCACTTGGAGGTCGCCTTCGGTGTAGGCCCCCATACCATAAGTGTGCCGAGGATTTGCCCTGCCGACGACATCGATGTTGCCGACTTCAAGGACGCAGTGCCCGATGAGGTGTTCCATAAGATTGTGGCTATCATCCGCATCGCTGTTCCCTATACGGGTATGATTATCTCCACCCGTGAGAGTGCAGCCTCGAGGGCTAAGGTGCTCGAGTTGGGAGTGTCGCAGATTAGTGGTGGCTCCAATACGGGCGTTGGCGGCTATGTGTCCGGCAAACAGGCCGAGGCCGACTCGACCGCTCAGTTCGATGTGAGCGACCGCCGCACTCTGGACGAGATTGTGGGGTGGCTGCTCAGCTTGGGCTATGTGCCCAGCTTCTGCACGGCTTGCTACCGCGAGGGGCGCACGGGCGATAGGTTTATGAGCCTCGCCAAGAGCGGCCAGATTGCCAACTGCTGTCAGCCCAACGCACTGATGACACTCAAGGAGTATCTTATGGACTACGCCTCGCCCGAGGTGCTTCGCCTTGGCCTGAAGGTCATTGCCGAGGAGATGGAAAGAGTGCCCCACCAGAAGGTGCGTCGCATTGCGGCCGAAAACCTCCTCAAGATAGAGGCAGGAGAGCGAGATTTCCGCTTCTAAAAAACTTAAATACAGAAACTAAAGCACAATAGAAACTATGAACTCGACACCTCAATCAATGCGCCTTCATATAGGTATCTTTGGTCGCTGTAATGTGGGCAAGTCATCGCTTGCGAATAGGCTCACGGGACAGTCGCTGGCCATTGTGAGCGATGTTGCGGGTACCACTACCGATGCTGTCGTAAAGAGCATCGAGATTGGCCCCCTGGGCCCCTGTGTGCTCATCGATACCGCAGGCTTGGACGACAGCTCGCCCCTTGGCGCTCAGCGCAAGGAGCAGACCCTGCGTGCGGCCGAGAAGTGCGATTTAGCCATTCTGGTCTGCGGTGCAACAATGGACTACGACCTCGAGAAGGAGTGGAAGGAGATGTTTGCCGCAAAGGGGGTGCCTGTGCTTGTGGTGCTCGGCAAGGCCGATAGGATTATTGACCCCCAGGAGCGCAAGGCGGCAGTTGAGGCGGCCCTGGGTGTGACTCCTTTGCTGTGGAGCCACGATGGCGACCGCAAGGTGCTCATCAGCTCCCTTGTGGCATTGCGCCCCGAGAGCGGCCAGAGTCGCACCATTGTTGGTAATCTGGTCGAGGAGGGCGATACGGTGGTGCTCATTATGCCCCAGGATGCGAGTGCCCCCAAGGGAAGACTCATCCTGCCCCAGGTGCAGACCATCCGCGAGTTGCTCGATAGGCGCTGCATTGCGGTGTGCTCCCTGCCCGAGGATATGGAGCGCACGCTTGCCGGGCTTGCGGCTCCCCCCAAGTTGATAATCACCGACTCACAGGTCTTCGGCTATGTGGCCCAGAGGGTGCCCGAGGGCGTTATGCTCACCTCCTTCTCGGTGCTGATGGCGGCCTACAAGGGCGATGTGGAGGCCTTCGTGGAGGGCGCAAGAGCGATTGATAGCCTCACGGAAAACTCCCGAGTGCTTATTGCCGAGGCTTGCACCCACGCTCCCGCAACGGAGGATATAGGGCGTGTGAAACTGCCCGCAATGTTGCGTCGCAGGGTAGGCGAGGGGCTGAGGGTGGATGTGGTTGGCGGTGCTGACTTCCCCAGCGACCTTACCCCCTATGACCTTGTTATTCACTGCGGTGCGTGTATGTTCACTCGCTCCCACGTGCTCTCAAGACTCTCGACGGCCTCGGCTCAGAGGGTGCCAATGACAAACTATGGTATCGCCATTGCCCACCTGACGGGTATCTTGGGTAGGGTGGTGATGCCCTCAAAATAGATTTTACTATAAAACTTGACGCGATATGAGAAGATTTGCGCTGTGTATGGCCCTTATCGTTGGGGCTTTGGTGGGCGGTTGTAAGCAGGTGCCCGAGCCTTCAATTAGTAATTTGTCTATCCCCCAGGGGGTGACAGTTGGCCAGGTGACCACAACGACCATTGCGGTTAGCTGGGAGGCGGTCGAGGGTGCCGAGGGTTATGAGTGGCGCTGCAAGACCCCCGAAGGCTACACTACGGGCGATGTCGAGGAGTGCTCCGCCACAATCACGGCTCTTGAGCCTGCCACCGAGTACCAGATTGCCGTCAGGGCAACCAAGGGCGATATGGTGAGCAGTTTCTCGGAGTATATCACCGTGACCACAGCCGAGGAGGGTGGTGAGGAGCCCGAGCCCGAGCCCGAGCCAGAACCTGAACCAGAACCCGAGCCTGAGCCAGAACCTGAGCCTGAGCCTGAGCCCGAGCCTGAAAATCCTCCCGTGGTGGGAAGTGTGCCCCTGGACAAACTCATCGGCTACGGCGAGAATACCACGGGT
>JAGBYS010000273.1 GCA_017628675.1 Tidjanibacter sp. | reverse complement strand
CTCCTGGGGCGCTTTGGTAGCGTTCAGGGCGTTAAGCGTGCTACCCTCGAGGCCCTCACCGCCGAGGTGGGCAAAACAAAAGCCGAACGCATCTATGCGTTTTTTCACAAATAATACCTATATTTGTGGGCTATATGTGAGAAAAGCAACTAACAATATAAACTACACAGATACACACAATGGAAAAAGTAAGATGCCTTATTATTGGTGGTGGCCCTGCTGGCTACACCGCCGCAATCTACGCTTCGCGTGCAAACCTCGCCCCCGTACTCTATGAGGGCTTTGAGCCCGGTGGTCAGCTCACCACTACCACCGAGGTGGAGAACTTCCCCGGCTATCCCGAGGGCGTTAATGGCCCCCAGATGATGGACGACATCCGCCGTCAGGCACTCCGTTTCGGTGCCGACATCCGCGCAGGTGTTGTAACCAAGGTGGATCTCTCGGAGCGCCCCTTCAAGGTTGTTGTCAACGACAGCGACGAGATTGAGGCCGAGGCTATCATCATCGCAACCGGTGCAACCGCCAAATACTTGGGTCTGCCCAGCGAGGCTAAGTTCCGCGGTATGGGCGTGAGCGCTTGTGCCACTTGCGACGGTTTCTTCTACCGCCGTAAGGATGTGGCTGTTGTGGGCGCAGGCGACACTGCTTGTGAGGAGGCCACCTACCTGGCTTCCATCTGCAACAAGGTGCATATGATCATCCGCAAGGACTATATGCGTGCATCGAAGGTTATGCAGGCAAGGGTTGAGAATACCCCCAACATCGAGGTACACTACCTCTGCAACACCCAGGAGATTCTGGGCGACGAGAATGGCGTAACGGGCGTAAGGCTCATCCACGCCGACGGCCACACCGAGGAGATCGCCATCGACGGCTTCTTCCTGGGCATTGGTCACTCGCCCCAGACCAAACTCTTTGCCGGCCAGCTCGAGCTCAACGAGGAGGGCTACATCGTAACCAAGGGTGCATCGAGCAAGACCTCCGTGGAGGGTGTCTTCGCAGCAGGCGATGTTAAGGATCCCCACTACCGTCAGGGTATCGTAGCAGCCGGTAGCGGTGCTATCGCAGCTATGGACTGCGAGCGTTTCCTGGTTTCGCAGCAGTAGATGCAATACACACCCCAAATACTCAGCGGCATACACGCTGTACTCTTTGAGATTATCGAAGAGGTACAGCGTGTGTGCCGCTTGCTTAGTATTAATACCTTCGCCATTGGCGGCACGGCCATAGGCGTTCACTTCTGGCAGAACATCCTGCCCTGGGACGACGATGTCGATTTCGGTATGCTCCGTGAGGACTACACCAAGTTCCTGCGCGAGGCCCCCGCACTGCTGGGCGAAGAGTTTGAGCTTCAGGAGTTTTCGACCGACCCCAACACCCCGTTCTATTGGGCCAAGGTGCGTAAGAAAAATACCCTCTTTCTGGAGGATGGCGTGGAGATGTTCGACATTGCCCACGGCTTTTTTGTGGACATCTTCCCCTTCGATCGCACCCCCAACGGGCGCTTTGTGGAGCGCTTCCATAGGGCCGAGACGGCGTGGTTCATCAGCGCCTTCAGCCTCCATCCCTATTGGCAACAGCGAAGGGAGATTCCTCGCTCCAAATCGCTCTACTACCGCAAGAGTGTGGTGAGTCGCCTGGTGCTCGGTATCTTGTACCGCCTTGTGAGCCGCGAGTGGCTCTACGGGAAGATGCAGAAGGAGATGGGGTGGTTCAATGACAACGAGGAGTGTCGCTGGGTGAATGTTGTGCGATTGGGCATCGACAAGGCCGAGTACGACTCGGTGCGTCATCCCGTATGGCGCAAGTTCGGTCGCCTGGAGGTCTGCGTGCCCAGGGACTTGGAGGCCTACCTCCACCACCACTACCCTGTGCTCGTGAAGGATATCCCCGAGGAGCAGAGGGTCAATCACGCACCTCTGAAACTCTCTTTTGATGTGAAAAACGGCAAGATATATGAGTAGTACCAATCCCCAATTTTCGGTCATAATACCGCTCTACAACAAGGCCGCCGAGGTGGAAGCTACGGTGCGCTCGGTGTTGGCGCAGAGTCTTGAGCCTCTGGAGATTGTGGTGGTCGACGACGGCTCCACAGACGAGAGCGCTGCCGTTGTGGAGCGCATCGCAAGCCCACTCGTAAGACTCATCCGCCAGCCCAACACCGGCGAGTGCGCAGCCCGCAATAGGGCAATGGCTGAGGCTCGTGGCGACTATTTCGCTCTGCTGGATGCCGACGACCTCTGGAAGCCCGAATTTCTGGAGGAGATAGCCTCGCTTATTGAGGCTTGGCCCGAGTGTGGCATCTACTCTACGGCCTTTGAGGTTGTGAGCCCCACGGGACGAGTGAGGGGCAACTGCCCAACGGAGAGGGGAGTGGTGGAAAACTTCTGGCGGGAGAGTATGACCTGCTATGTGACCATCCCTTCGGCCACTGTGCTACCACGCAGGGTTGTCGAGGAGTTGGGTGGCTTCCCCGAGGGTATGAAGATGGGCGGTGACCAGTTTATGTGGATAAAGGTGGCAAGCCGCCATAAGGTCTGCTTCTCGCCCCGAGCGCTGTGTGACTACTCAATGGTAGCCTCCAATCGCAGCAGCGCAATCTATACGCCCGAGAAGACCCCCTATAGCCTTGAGGAGTTTTTGAATCCCCCCTATGAGAGCCGTGAGGAGAACCCCTGGAGGGCGGAATTTGTGGCCAAGTGCGCCATAGGTAAGGCGCTGACACTCACCGCCAAGGGCGACGAGGAGTTTGGCCGTCGGGTGGTGCGTAATTTCGGCTACACGAGGCACTATCGCAGGGGCCTTCGCAAACTCCGCGCACTGCTCCTTGTGCCCCGCTGCCTGAGGGGTAGGGTACACGCCTTCTATAACCGTATGGCCTGGCGCCTGGCCCACAAAGGCCTCTAAAAGCGCGCCTTGTTGGTGAATTGTTCACCAACAAGGCGCGCAAGACCCTCATTTACTTTAAGTAAACTGCGGCCCTTACCCATCTTGTTGGCAAAAAATTCCCTCAACAAATCGCACTTTTAAAATAAACGATACTTCCCAATAAAATTTTCAACTTTCAACTTCCAACTTTCAACTTTTTATTATCTTTGCGCCCAATTTAAGAGAGGTATGGCCCTGAGGGGCTCACAAGTATTTCAAACTCAAACTTTTAATTTATGGGAATGACTGATAAAAAACAGCCCAAGGCTCGTTTTAATATCGACTTCCAGCCCCGTCTGTTCTCGACACTCAAGGGCTACAACAAAGAGAAATTTTCCAAAGACCTGATGGCCGGTATCATCGTCGGTATCGTGGCTATTCCTCTGGCGATCGCCTTTGGTATCGCTTCGGGCGTAGGCCCCACCGAGGGTCTTGTGACCGCCATCCTGGCCGGTTTCCTGATCTCGGCTCTGGGCGGTACGAAGGTGCAGATTGGTGGCCCCACGGGTGCCTTCATCGTCATCGTCTATGGCATCATCCAACAGTTTGGTCTTGCGGGCCTTGCCATTGCCACCGTCTTGGCGGGCTTGATGATGATTCTGATGGGTGTCTTCAAACTCGGAACGATCATCAAGTTTATGCCCTATCCCATCATCGTGGGCTTCACGGGCGGTATCGCCATCACCATCTTCTCGACCCAGATGAACGACCTGTTCGGTATGGGTATCTCGGATGTGCCCGCCAACTTCATCGATAAGTGGGCCTGCTACTTCCAGAATATCGACAAGGTGAACCTCTGGGCGCTGGGCGTGGGCCTGGTGAGCATTGTGATTATTGCTCTGACCCCCAAGTTCTCCAAGAAGATTCCCGGCTCGCTGCTGGCCATTGTGGTTATGACACTTGTGTGCTGGCTGCTCAAGAAATATACCGATATTGCTGGCATTGAGTCCATTAAGACCATCGGCGACCTCTATGAGCTGCCCCACGGTCTGCCCCAGTTCCGCCTGCCCGCTCTGGCCGAGGGCGAGACCTTCTTCTCGACCGTTCAGGCCGTTCTGCCCGCAGCCTTCACTATCGCTATGCTGGGTGCCATTGAGAGCCTCCTGTCGGCAATGGTGGCCGACGGTGTGATTGGCGACAGGCACAACTCCAACACGGAGCTTATCGCCAACGGTGTTGCCAATATGGTAGTTCCCTTCTTTGGCGGTATCCCCTCGACGGGTGCTATTGCCCGCACGATGGCCAACATCAATAATGGCGGCCGCACTCCCGTTGCAGGTATCGTTCACACCCTCGTTCTGCTCCTGGTTCTGCTCTTCCTGGGCGGCCTTGTGAGCCTCATTCCTATGCCCTGCTTGGCTGGTGTGCTGATTGTTGTGTCGTATAATATGAGTGGCTGGAGGACCATCCGTTCGATGTGCCGCCAGTCGCGTGGCGATATCGCTGTCCTCTTCCTCACCCTGCTCCTGACGGTCATCTTCGACCTGACTATCGCTATCGAGGTGGGCCTCATCCTGGCCGTTGTTCTCTTCCTCAAACGAGTTATGGAGAGCGTGAACATCTCGGTTGTGGAGAAGGAGATGTCGCTCCACAACGACGGTGAGAGCGATGAGAAACTCGTGATTCCCGCAAATGCCGAGGTCTATGAGATTGAGGGTCCCTTCTTCTTTGGCGTGGCCAATAGGTTCGAGGAGTTGCAGCGCAATAGGGTGAGCAAACCCATCCGTATTATCCGTATGCGTAGGGTTAACTTCATCGACGCTACGGGCATCCACAACCTCGAGATCTTCATCGACTCGGCTCTCAAGGAGCACCAGACCATCATCCTCTCGGGCGTTAATCCCGATGTGAGGGAGGCTCTGGAGCAGTCGGGCATTGTGGATAAGATTGGCAGGGAGAATGTGCTCGACCACATCCAGAAGGCCCTGGCTCGCGCCGAGGAACTGAGCGCATAACCCCGCGCACAGCGTTGCCCTTCAATAAAACCCCTCCGCAGTTCACAAAGCGTAACCGCGGAGGGGATTTTGTTTTCTAATTAGAAAAAGGGCAAAAAGGGCAAAAAGGGCTTATAGGACCTCAATGACCTTAAGTAGCCATCCCATTT
>JAGBYS010000272.1 GCA_017628675.1 Tidjanibacter sp. | reverse complement strand
TGTTTTTGTACCCTAAAGTTAAGTAAAGAATTGGGAGAAACCAAATAATGTTCAAAAATTTATGGGGGGGGTAAAATTTTGTATTAAATTTGGAAAATTTGTACATTGAGCGGGTGCTATGTGTCATTTATAGAGGGAGGAAAAGTGGATGGAGAGGGGGAGATATGCAGCCTTGTTGCAATGCCGAGAGGTGGCAAAGTCGCTCTGTTTTTTTCTTTTCTGCAGAATGTTTTGTACTTTTGTAGACAACTAACCCCAATTTACGATGGCTCGTCTATTCTCCAAGCAAGAGATTCGTTCGTTGGCGCTGCTGCTCCCGCTCCTCGTCGTGGGGGTGTGGATTGCCGTGTGTGCCCTCACGGGCGGTGGCTCCGATGAGGCCGCCGACACCCAAGAGCCCAAGGCGGCATCAGGGGAGGGGACCGACACGCTCCGCCTCCGCTCCTTCGACCCCAACACGGTGACCTACGAGGAGTTGCGCAAGATGGGCATCGACAAGCGTGTGGCGCGCGGCATCGTCAAGTATCGCACCGCAGGTCGCACCTACGCCATACCCGAGGATGTGGCCGTGGTCTATGGCCTCAGCGACTCGCTCTACGCCCTGCTGAAGCCCCACATCGCCATCGGCGAAGAGTACAAGCTAAAGCCCTATGCGTCAGCCAAGTCCCAGCGTTCCGCCATCTCCGCTACCTCCTCGCCCACGAGGAGTTTCAGACCCGCGCCTTTCGACCCCAACACCCTCACGGCCGAGGGCTTCTATGAGCTCGGGTGTTTTACCGCTCGTCAGGCCGAGGCTCTTGTTGAATACCGCGAGCGAATGGGTGGTTTTCGTTCCCTCTTGGAGTTCCGCGACTGCTATCTCATAGACAGCGCCCTATGGGCCCAGATGGAGCCCTACATCACTCTGAGTGAGGTCGCTACCTCTGTCCCTGCGCCTCACACTCGCACCTTCCGCAACACCCCCTTCGACCCCAATACCCTCACCGCCGAAGGTTTTTATGAGTTGGGGTGTTTTACCGCTCGTCAGGCCCAGGCGCTCGTTGACTACCGCACCCGTCGTGGCGGCTTCCGCAGTGAGCTCGAGTGGCGCGACTGTTACCTCATAGACAGCGCCCTCTGGGAGCAGACAAAGCCCTACCTCCGACTCTCGCCACTGCCCAAAAAACTCATCGACCTCAATAGTGCCGACTCACTCGCCCTTGTGGCCCTCCCGGGCATTGGCCCACGCACCGCCCACGACATACTCCTCTATCGCCAGCGCCTCGGAGGCTACTACTCTGTGGCTCAGTTGCTGGACCTCAGGGTGGTAACCAAGGAGAATTATGAGCTCTTTTCGGAAGAATTTTGGTGCGATAGTTGCAAAATTCGGAAAATTGATATTAACTTTGCACCCCCAAAGGAGTTGGCGGAACATCCGTACATAACAACCCCGAGGCTAAGAAAGATACTTTTAACACGACAAACGAAAGGAGGCTGGAAAGGACTGGAAGAGTTCAAAAAGGATGACATATTTGAGGATGAGGAGGTTGAAAAACTTGCCCCATACTTCCGGTTCGACTCCGTCGTAATTGAGTGATAGCCAACAACTAAAACCCCCGTGGGAGAGGGTGTGGAAGGGTGCCGAGAGCACCGCCGAAGCAAAGCCCCACAACAAACAAAAACGAT
>JAGBYS010000271.1 GCA_017628675.1 Tidjanibacter sp. | reverse complement strand
TCTCCGCCAGCACATCCTCCAGAGAGATAATGCCGGCCGTACCGCCAAACTCGTCAATCACAACCGCCACACTCTGCTTGGTGCGAATCATTTCGCCCATCAGTTTCTCGGTCGCCATCGTCTCGGGCACATACCTCACGGGGATGAGTATATCGTTTATGCTCTGTGGGTTACGGAAAAGGCTCTTGGTGGTCACATAGCCCACAATATTGTCGATGCTCTCCTGGCAAACAAACAGCCTGGAGAAGGAGGTTTCGATGAATCGTTCGGTCAGTTCCTCGATGGTGATAGTAGACTCAACGGCCTCCACATCCACCCTCGGCACCATACAGTCCCTCACTCTCAAATCCGAGAAGTCCAGGGCGTTCTGGAAAATCTTTATGTCGTTGGCCTGCACCTTCTCGCTCTCGGCGCTCTCGTCAATCAGATTCTCGAGGTCTATCTTACCGAAACTCTTGATGTTATGTTCGTCCCTAACCTTCAGACCCACAAGCCTCAGAATACCAAAAGAGATGGCCGTGGAGAGCTTGGCTATCGGGAAGAGTATCAGGTAGAAGAGATAGACGGGGAGTATCAGCGCCTTCAGGAAAGCGTTTGGGCGCATCTTGAAGATGCTCTTGGGTGTAAATTCGCCCAGAAAGATTATGAGGATGGTCGAGATGAGCGTCTCGGCAACCACCGCTTCCTCGGGCAGCGAGGGCGGGGGGATGACAAGGTGGATGAGTTTGGTCATATAGAGCGAGTAGATAACAAGCACAATGTTGTTACCCACGAGCATTGTCGTGATGTACTCACCCGGCTTGGAGGCGAAGAGTTCGATGATGCGTCCCACTGCGCCGCCTCGCTTGCGGTCTATCTCCATACGAAGACGGTTGGCGCTGGTGAAGGCAATCTCCATACCCGAAAAGAAGGCGGAGAGCAGCACCGACACCACCACTATGACCACAATGCTTGACAATGTTTCCATCCTCAACAAGCTATTAACTATCTACTGCTCAATTATTTTAACTCAACCTATTCGGGCACGGCCACGCGCTCCCTTCTGCCCCTATCCTTACGCAGGCGCTCCTGGCGACGCTGCTCCTGTTGCTCCAGGTAGCTCTCGTTCTCGCTTGGGCGATGCACCTCGGTGTGGCCCTCGGACTGCCCCGACTGCTCACCGCTCTCGCCCTCGGACTCCACCCACATACGGCCCTCACTCTCCTTGAAGATCCAGTCGTTGAACTCCGAGTCGGACTCGAAGCCCTCGCCCACGAATTCGTCGTAGCCGTCGATAATCTTACTATCCACATTGGAGTAGACCCTATCGATTTTCTGATTCCAGAAGAGCTGCTGGGTATAGAGTTCGCGGCCATCGGCACCCTTGCCGACCACATTGCCACGCGTCTCCCACAACTCCCTCTTCTCGTAGAAGATAGCATAGTCGGCCCTAAGGCGCGAAGCCTCCCTTCCGAGCGAGTCGTAGGTGATGATATTGATGCCATAGCGGAACTCCATATAGGGGTCCTTGGCAAACTCATAGCGCTCCATCAGGGGGGTCCAGAAGCGGTACTCCTTCTCGCCGTTGGTGCTGAAGACCATCGTGAGCGTATCGCTCTGCTGGGTGATCATCGTCTCCATATTGACCTCCTTGGGGGCCGGAGCGCCGGAGCACGAAAACAGCAAGATAGCACCTCCCGCAAGAGATGCTACCATTGCTATTTTATATAGGATTGTTCTGAACACTATTTGTTCGATCTTACGGTGGTGCGACCCGAAACCCAGCCACAGCTTACATTGTAGCCCTGACCGTCCTGCAGACCACGGAAGAAGCAGTCGCTCTGTTTGGGGAAGTAAGCACGGCAGGTGCCCATCCACTGCGAGCACATCTGCTGCAACTCCTCGTTGTCCTGAGCCAGAGTCTGAGCCTTAGCTGCCAGGTCATATGCGAGCCAGTAAACGCTCTGTTTTGCGAAGGTGTCGCTGCAACCTGCCTGTGCGTAGCTCTGCGAGAGGATGAAGTATGCCATTGCCGAGTTAGCGTCGAGCTCGATAGCCTGGCGTGCGAAGTTAGCAGCCTCACGAGCCGAACCGCTGGAGAGCTCGATACCTGCAATCTGAACACAAAGACCTGCCTTGAGTGCGGGATCGGCCTCCGACGACATTGCTGCACGGAGATACTCGAGAGCCTTAGCGCTATTGCCGGCCTTGTCGTAGGCAGCAGCCACACGGCGAGCAACCTCGGTCGAGGGAGCCACAGCGTAGTACTTCTCACCAACCTCCTGGTAGAACTCGCTCTGGCACTGGTTACGCGACATCAGGTTGAATACCTTAGCCAGCAGAACAGCGTCGTTGGGGTTCTTGGCAACCCTACCACGGTAGATGAGCTCGAGGTTGTTGCAATCTGCTGCGCCCGACTGGATGAGCTGCTCATCGAAGGTGCGTTTAGCCTGCTCGTCAGTCACCTGGTCCATCTTGGCAGCCAGGAACTCATACTCGCCCATAAAGTGGTCGGTCTCAACATTGAGCTCCAGATACTCCTCCACCAGAACGCTGAAGTACTGGTTGATGAAGGTAGCGTCAATCTCGGGATCCTTCTCGATAGCGGTACGGAAGAGGCTCAACATACCCTGCTTGTCGTCCGAACGATACTGGAAGTAGTCTTTAGCTTTCTGTTTGAGGATGTAAACCTCGCCATACTCCTTGTGGTCAGCGAAGGCAGCCAGACGGTAGTCGTAGAGCTCCATCAGCTTGTTCACATAACCACTCTTCTCATCCATAGTCTTCGAGAAGATGATGCGGTGACGGTAGATCTCAGCACCGTTGGCGTAGATACCAACACGGGCTGCAGGACAAACCTCAATCAGTTTATACATATACTCGAGAGCCTTGTCGTACTCCCTGTTCTTGAATGCGTTCTCAAAGAAGGTGTAGGTTGCAACATTCTGCTCCCTTACCTCGGGTGCACCCCACTCCTCACCGAAGTTGTTGGTCGAGGAGGCCTGCTGCTGCTCAACCAGCGAGCCGTCCTTCTTCTGAGCGGCCACGATCTTAGCGAGTTTCTCAGCCTGTTTGATACTATCCCTGATCTCTTTCTCGCGCTGTTTTTTAGCCTTCTTCTCGGCCTTCTCGCGTTTCTTGCGCTCTGCGGGGGTCTCCTCCCTCTGCTCGGTGTTCTGGGTCTGAGCCAACACGGTAGTGGTGTTCATTGTGCCCGCAATCATCAGCGAGAGCACAACCATCGATTTGATAACGATTTTTTTCATTTGTTTAGGTATTCTTTGTGTTTATGTTTAGTTGTAATTTTCTGTTTGGTTACTTCTTCCCCACTCGGGCCACTAATCATACTTCATCTTGACGAACCAGTAGTCCTCACCGAAGAAGCTGAAGCCGACGGTGAATTTGAGGTAGTTCTCCTTGGAGAGGCCCGCCCTCATCGTTCCTCTCTGACCGAGCTCCAGGCCGAGGTTCACATTCGACAGACCCGTCATCCTCAGGGGCATACCCACACCAAAGGTGAGTGCCACATCCGAGAAGGGCTCATTGTTAAGAACCAGATAATTCTGGCTCCAACGCACGCCTGCACGATAGGTAAACCTCTTCAGGGCGTTACGCACATCGCCGGGGTTGGGTGTATACTGTCCGCCCACCTTCACCGAGCTGGTATTGCGGAAGGAGAGCTGATCGGTCACATCTGCCACATTTCTCAGACCCCAATCGGCAAACTCATAGTCGGCACCGAAGCTATACTTGGGGCGGTGGTAGTAGAAACCTACGGCATAGACCGAGGGCATCTGGAGCGAGGAGGTGTAGGTGCGATCCACAACCATTGCGCCGGGATTCAGCGCCGTGTTCAGAGGA
>JAGBYS010000270.1 GCA_017628675.1 Tidjanibacter sp. | reverse complement strand
TGCGAGTGATCAGCTTAAGGAAATCACCCTCGAAAACACCCAAATATACGCCACCTCGCTCGACAGTAGTAACGCGGGAGTAGTGATTCTCCAGGACTACAATTATCGCTACAATCTGCGAATTTACAAGGGTAGCATCTCTTTGGTTCCCTACTATCGCAGGGATGGCGCTTACAGCAACGAGGCCTATGCAGAGGAGAAAGAGTTTTTTGCCGGCATTGAGGATAGGGGAGTTTGTGATAATCTGGACAACTTGTCGGTTGAAGCGCCTGGCGGTAGCGGATTCAACAAACTCGGCAACAGTATGTGTCAATATTTAGTTTCATTCCAACCCAACCACGGCTATATGGCCACTATGGCTCTCGAAAATCAGTCCAAGAGTATTGTTTTGTACGCCAAGGACTACACGCTCGACAGCGAAGGGACGCTCCTTACCGCAACATTGGAGTATAAAATACGCTAAATAAATCCAAAACACGATGCAACATTTTGGGGCCCTTGTGCATCTATACATTAAAAGCCCTAAAAAGAACACCAATTTTACTGCAAATAAAGAGTATGAAAAGATTTGCCAAACTTCTATCGGCGATGCTCGGCCTATCGCTTATGATGTGGAGTTGTGAGAGCGAAACGGTCTATGAGTGGGACGAAGAGTCGCGCATCAATGAGTATGTAACCTGGATTGATAATCACATCTGCAGGCAGATGGTCGATCAACTCGACTTTCTATTTCAGGCCTCGGCCTATCGTGATTCGCTCCTTGTGGGCGGCGATACGGATGTAGTACTTAGACGACAGTTCTCCAATCCTCACTTCAAACCTGTAACTTTCAACGAGCAGGGCGAAATAGCCACCTACCAGTGCGTTATGGACGAGGTGGAGATTGTCCACAACGGCATATCTCTCGACCAGGATGGAGCCGTATGGAAGGCATACGGTAGGATGGATCGTTTCTGGACGGAGGGGATCCACCAACAGCCCACCACGGAGTACTGCCAGTTCACCGTCAGTCGCGAGAATGGCCACTACACCCTCTCGGGAGGTATGATTCACAACGGCCTTTTTCAGGAATTCTTCACGATGAGCAACTTCAACAACATTCACTTTACCACCTCTATAGCCGAGGTGCAGATATGGGTCGACTCTGCCAACAACATCTACGAAACCAAACAGACGCTTCGCTACTGTTTCGATGGCGAGATGATGGCTGTGGCTGCGGGCAAGATAGACTACGATCATCAGCCCCGCCCCGATGCGTATCTCACCCTCAATGGCCTAACAGGCCACAATAGCAAGGAGTATATCGATGGGATACCCGTCTTCGGCACGCCCTACTTCAACGCGGGCCGCACAGTCGCTACTCTCTCCAATGGAATGAATAACACCATCTGGAAAATCGCCATCGACTACTCCAAGGGCGACTATTACTACAGCAAAATTGAGGAATAGATCCAAGAAAATGAGGACCGATAAGGGCCTAAGTCATATACAAATAGCCACCGGAACAACTTTATGTGTGTCGGTGGCTATTTATCTTGTCAGTTTTGAGAAATAAGTTCTAATAGCCTATCCTCTCGAAGAAATCGAGCAGCAGGTCGCCAACGCGGGTGGAGTGGTAGATGTAGGAGCCGTGGTCGGCATTGGGCACGATGATGACCTCTCCCTTGGGGATATTGTCGCCGATGAGCCTTGTGTGCTCCTCTCGGATTAGGTCACCGTCGCCTGCCATAATGAGCGCAGGACAGCTGATGGTCTGCATATCGCTGGGGCTCATCGTGGGCTCATTCATCATCATGATATTGAGTGGGTTGGGATTCTCCTGTGCGAAAAATTGGGCCTCAAATTCGGGCACCAAAGCGCCACCCACGAAGATGATGGCGCCGCCTGTGGCAATAGCACCCAGCGTGCCGGGATAGAGAACCTCGAGTTGGAGTGCGATGATACCGCCGTCACTAAAGCCGAAAATGGCGGGTTTTGTGAGCTCCTGGGCCTCGATGAATTGTCGCACATCCTCGGCCATATCTTTGTAGTGATACTCCTCCAGAGGGGCATTTGAGCCCTGACCGCGCGAGTCGAGCGCATAGACTCTGTAGCCTGCCTGTGCAAGCTGTCGTGTGGTTGTTTCGAGGTCGTTGTGGCTGCCGCCGTTGCCGTGGATCAAAATCACGGGCTTGCCCTTGCCCTCGACCGCATAGAAGAGCTCAACACCATTGAGGGCGATTGTGTCTGTGTAGCTCACATACCTCTGGCAACCAATGAGGCTACCCATCATAGCCACCACTGCAAGTAGGAAAAAGTTTCTCATTTTCATAACTCAAACGCGATTTTTACAAAGATAAGAAAAAGAGTTGAGAGTTGAAAGTGGATAATTGAAAAAGAGTAAGGGCCAAAAGGGCCAAAATGGCCAAAATGGCTAAAAGGGCTAAATGGGCTAATGGGTCTACTAAACTTATAACTCCCATTTCTCTCATTTCTCCAATCCCCTCCTTTGGTAAAGGGGAGGCTTAGTCGGTCGCGAGTTCTGCGACTGCCACACAATATATAATATGGTATGGACGAGACTCGAGCCCGCGCTGCGCGCGGTCAATTTCTCGCGAGCTATGTCTACATTCCTCCCCAAACCCCTCCTTTGGTAAAGGAGGGGCTTAGTCGGTCGCGAGTTCGATAACTACAACCTACATAACACAAAAACGGACACCTTTTAGGTATCCGTTTTGTTTTGCGGTATGGACGAGACTCGAACTCGCGACCTCCTGCGTGACAGGCAGGCATTCTAACCAGCTGAACTACCACACCGTGTTTCTGATTGCGGTACAAAAGTAGTACAAATTTTTGTATCTGCAAACTTTAGTGCAACTTTTTTTCGATTTTTTTAATCTTTTTTGAAGAACGAAAACTGCACACTACCGTAACTTCTTGACTGCCAAAAGTTAGGGTGTTCGTCGAACTTTTTGTCCTTGGAGTGCTCGAAAATCAAAATTCCGTCCTCTCGGAGCAAATCGCGTCCCAACACAAGGTCGATGACCTCCTCGCTACCCTCCAAATCGTATGGCGCATCGGAGAAAATAAGGTCGAATTGTTTATTGCAGCTCTTCAGGTACAGGAAAACATTGGCGTGGGTGGCGTAGAGCGTCGCGAAGCCGAGCTCCTTTGCGGTCTTGCGGATGAAGGCGTTGTGAACCGCATTAACCTCCACACTTGTGACACTCCTGGCACCACGCGAGGCGAACTCGTAGCTGATGGAGCCGGTGCCCGAAAAGAGATCCAACACATCCACCTCCTCGAAATCCACGAGGTTGCCAAGCACATTAAAGAGGTTCTCCTTGGCAAAGTCTGTGGTGGGGCGAGCCCTGAGGTTGCGGGGTGGGGTGATGGTTCTGCCGCGATATTTTCCGCTGATGATTCTCATCTTTGTGGCTGTTTTTTCTTCTTATTTGAGCATTTCCACCCTGCGGAAATAGCTCCTGATGGTATTGTAGTACTTCTTGCCTTCGTCGCCCGAGAGGGTGAATTGTGCCTTCTTGAGGTCGAAATCCTTGTTCAGCAGTGCGAGCAGAGCAACGAGCTCCTTGGCATTTTCGGTGGGGATAGCCTCCGCATACCTCAGGCGCATATTCTCCGCCAGGGCCACATAGCACATTGCCTCCTCCAGGTGCAGGAAGATGTTTTTGCTCCTGCGGGTGGCGACGATAGCCTTGCCCACACACATCTCCAGGGGCGAGGTCACAACCACCTCTTTGCCTTTGGCCCTCTCGGAGGCGATAAGCTTGGCCACACTGCCATCCAACACTGCTGCATAGCCCACGCTGCGTCCGCTGCCGAAGTGAACAATCTCACTCTCCTGGCATGAAGGGATGCCGTGGGTTGTGAGCATCGCGTTGAAGTCTATCTCCTCGGCCAGCTCTTTGGGGTAGGCGGCAACCACAGGGCCACAAAGGATTAGCTCCACTCGTTTGGCCGAAGCCACCTTGTCGAGCTCTTCACTATGCAAAGATTGTCCACTCGGGATGCGAATGGACAATCTTGAAGTGCTTATTGTGCTGTTATTACTCCCAGTTACCTGCATCGTTGGTTGCTTGGTTCAGGTCGCCACACTTGATACCGGGGAACCTGTGGAGGGTGTTCTCCTGCTCGTCGATAAGGTTCACGAGAAGCTGAATGTTCTGGTCTGCGAGGAAGGTTTTGTAGTGAGCTTTAGCCTCAAATACGGGCACACTTACATTACCAACCTCTACTTTGTTTGCACCCATAGTGAACTCGATCTTCTGACCATTCTCGCCCTTGTCCGAGAAGGGGATGTAGCGGAGCTCCTGTACCTGTGCGGGGGTGAGCTTCTTGGCACCGAAGAGGGTGTCGATAGCCTTAACGGTGAATTTCTCGACATTTTTCTTCTTGGCCTTCTTGAGCTGTGCAAGACCTACCGAGTCATCCGACGAAACGAGCTGACGCTCAAACTGCATCTCTGCGGTGAGGACGAAGTTGATGAGGGTGTCGAACGAGTTGGTGTACTCACCATTGACCTGTTTGTAGCCACGCTGAGCAGCGCGGATGTCGATAACGCGCTCGATTACGGCTTTCTCGCGAGCCATACGAGTGTCGTCAAAGCGTACAGGGGCCATAATGCTGTCATAGAGGTAGTAAGCAGCACCAACCATTACGATTGCGAGAACGATTTTGATGATAGTGTTTTTCATTTCTATATTTTAATATTAAGTTTGTAGCGTAAAAACTGATGTACAAATATGCTTAAGGAGCACATTACGACCCAAATTTACGCCAAATTTGCGTTTACTCCAACTTTTGGGCAAAAAAAAATTATAGAATCTTTGTCGGAGTGGATTGCCGACGACGACTATGAGCGTATTTTCATCCTCAATGGCTACGCCGGAACGGGTAAGACGATGCTCATTGCCGCCTTCGTAGAGGTGCTCAAGGAGATGCGTCTGAAGCCCATTCTGCTTGCTCCCACGGGGCGTGCCGCCAAGGTTATGACCCAGCTTGCGACCGACTCTTCGGCCTATACTATCCACAAGCGCATCTATCGTGAGCGCACATCGGGCGGCTTCGATTCCAAGTTTGACCTCAATTTCAATCGCGAAAAGGATGCGGTTTTCATCGTCGATGAGGCCTCGATGATTGCCGACTTCTCGGACGAGGGGTCGCTCTTTGGCTCGGGCTCGTTGCTCGACGATCTGTTTGAATATGTGCGCTCCGGCCAGCGTTGCAGGATTATGTTTGTGGGTGACTCGGCCCAGCTGCCACCCGTTGGACACGAGCTCTCTCCCGCACTCGACCCACGCAAGATGTCCTTCTATGGCTCAGTGAGTTACAATACCCTCGATGAGGTTGTGCGTCAGGAGGAGGAGAGCGGCATTCTCTACAATGCCACGATGGTGAGGTGTATGATCGAGAACCGCATCTACGAAACACCCCTCTTGGATATGAGTTACCCCGACTTTAGGGCCATCAGTGGTGCCGACTTCCTGGAGAAGGTCGAGGAGTGCTACTCCAAGTATGGCAAGGACGATGTGATTGTCATCACTCGCAGCAATAAGCGAGCTGTGCACTTCAATCAGGGAATCCGTGCCCGTGTGCTCTACGCCGAGGAGGAGATTGATTCGGGCGATATGCTGATGGTCGTGAAGAACAACTACCACTACACCGAGCGTGACGAGGAGGCCAAGGCGAGCTTCATTGCCAACGGCGATGTGGCACAGCTACGCAGGATTCGCCGCTTCAAGGAGCTCTATGGATTTCGCTTTGCCGAGGCCACGCTGCGCTTCCCCGACTACGACGACTACGAGATAGAGTGTAACATTATGCTCGATGCTCTCAACTCATTTTCGCCCTCCCTCACCCGCGATCAGATGAAGGAGCTCTTCTATGCTGTGGAGGCCGACTATCCCGAGAGTACCTGCAAGGCCAAACGAATGAAAGAGGTGAGGGAGAATGAGTACTACAATGCTATGCAGGTGAAGTTTGCCTATGCCGTCACCTGCCATAAGGCGCAGGGTGGTCAGTGGAGTGCGGTCTTCATCGATCGTCTGCTCTTTGGCGAGGAGCGTATGACCAAGGAGTTTCT
>JAGBYS010000269.1 GCA_017628675.1 Tidjanibacter sp. | reverse complement strand
CTGCCGAGCGGGCACTCTCCACAAAGCCCCTGGTCACATCGGGCCGAGAGTTCCAGCAGCGCTTGCGACTCGTAGGCCGCCGTGCAGGGCACACCATAGCCCGTCCAGCCAGCCACCACCCTATTCTGCTCGGCAGGGATGGCCTCCAAGAGTCCCAGCGCACGCTCCTTAAGTTCGGCCTTGCCGATGACCGAAGCGTAGGCAAACTGCAGGGGCACAACCATATTTATGGCCAACATCTGTGCCTTCTGGCGACCCATACGCCCCAGGCCACTGCCGGCCTTACCATTGGGCACATATCTCCTCTGCCAATAGTCGCTCGCCGTAACCCCAAAGAGCCTCTCCACGGCCTCCGGAGTCGCTATCTCCAGCACCCTATCCACCGAGAACTCCTCGCGTCCAACAAGGGCTGCAAGCTGTGCTATCCTCATAACAGGGCCTCCGGCAGGCAGTTGGTGGTTCCTCTTCCAGCACCCAGCACTCATACTGCGAATCTGATATTTGCTGGCAAGGTAGTCGAACTCCTCCTGCAGGCGCACGATATAATCATCAAAGAACTCCTCATTCAGCAGTCCCGAGCCACCAAGCAGCAGTGCCTCGACCCTCTGGAGTGAGCTGCGCTCCTTCAGGCACATCAGGTAGGTGGCCCTTCCCGAGAGTTCCTCCATCTGCGCACCATTCTTCGGAGCACCCATAGCGTAGGCGGTCATATGGTAGAGTGTCTGGTTCCAGTCGCGACCCGAGGCCTCCCAAACCTCCAGCACCCTGCGACTCTTACGAAGCACCCTCTCCACCAGAAGGCTCTCCATAATCTTGGTCCTCCTGAGCGGATCCAGTGCCGCAAGTCGTAGCCCACACTCCTCTCTTCTCATAGCGCCTCGGCCAAAAAGTTTATCTTCCCCCTACAGCATACCGAGCTCCATAAGAGCCTCCTCGCTCATCATATTCTTATCCCAGGGTGGCTCGAAGACTATCTCCACAACCACCTCGCCGACACCCCTCACCTTGGCCACCTGGGTGTGCACCTCCTCCACGAGGAAGTCGGCCATAGGGCAGTTGGGGGCGGTGAGTGTCATCCTGATGTGCACCTTCCCGTCGGGGGTATAGTCTATGTCGTAGACCAAGCCGAGGTCGTAGATGTTCACGGGTATCTCGGGGTCGTAGATGTTCTTGAGCACATCCACAATCTCTCTCTCGACGCTCTGTATCTCTTCCGGTGTCATTCCCATCTCTCTTTTCTCTTACTCACTATTCTCTCCCACTACTACTCGTTGCTCACCGCCTTGAAGGCCACAGCATAGCGCCTCATCTGCTTGAGCATCTCGCCCAGGCCGTTGGCCCTGGTGGGCGAAAGGTAGGAGCGGATACCTATGCGGTCAATGAAGTAGAGCTCGGTGCCTATAATCTCATCGGGGGTGCGACCACCAAGCGCCCTGGTCAGCAGGCCCGCAATACCCTTAACGATGAGCGCATCCGCATCCGTCGCAAAGTAGACCTTGCCATCCTCCATTCGTGCGTCAATCCACACTCTCGACTGGCAACCGTCAATCAGGTACTCCTCAGTCTTATGTTTCGGGTCTATCTCCTGGCACTCATCGGCCATATCAATCAGGTACTGGAGTCTATCGTCCACATCGTCGAACATCTCGATGTCGGCGATAATCTCCTCTTGAACTCTATCTTTCATTTCCATTTTTTCTTTTTGCAGCTTTTTGTTTTCGCAGCTTTTCTAAAAAGCTGCACCTTTTTTCTTTCTTTTTCGCAGCTTTTTGTAAAAAGCTGCACCAAAAACTTTTATGCGATACTTCGTATCGCTGTAACCATAGGTTGTGGTTCTATCTACCGTTTTGCGTCGGAGCCGGCCTCGGGCAGGGGGTCCCACTCGGCACCGATGGGCGACTCCATACCCAGGATGCGGGCCATTGTCACCACAAACGAGCGCATATCGACCTTCTGGTTGATCACCTTGCCATCCTCAATGCCCATACCACACATCGCAATCAGCGAGCGACGATAGGGGGCGTAGATGAGCTGCGAGGAGGTGCGAGCCACATAGTCCTCACGGTAGGTGTTACACCAGTCGGGCATCAGCACCAGCGTCACATCGGGCGAGCGCTTGGGGTAGTAGCTATTCTGGATGAGCTCCATAACGCCAAAGAGCGCACCGCTGGCGGCCATATCGGAGGCCGACACTGCGTGCGATACACCTCGGAGCTGGAGCGCAAAGTTGGCCACCTGCTGTTGCACCGTAGCCACCTCCAGGCCCTTGGAGAAGATGAGCGTATGGTTGAGCCAGAAGGAGCAGTTCTCACATCCGAGCACCCAATCGCCCTTGCCATAGGTGGCCGAGAGGAAACTGTTTATCAGGAAGCGGGCCTGGGAGGAGTTGAAGACCTTGTCGCTGCTCACATACTCCCTATTGCCACCATCGGAGGTGAGGGTGAAGATCACACGACCCTCGGTCTGGGTCTCCGCAAAGTACATAATGTTGGCCAGGTTCTGGTCGAGCCTGTAGTACATATCCTCCATCTCTCGGGACGAGAGGCCATAGCGTGCCGCAATACGCCTAGGGGCATCGAAGCAGATGGTTATCATATCCACCTGGTCGTCGGCGCCCAAGTAGTTGTTCACAATGATCTTCTCGGCAAACATAGCCAACACATCGTTGGCCACATAGCTATTGAGCACCTCCCTCAGATCGCGAGGCTGCGAACGGCGTGTGCGCTCCTCGTCGGTGAGCTTATAGCCATAGGGGCGTACCACCGAGCTGCGCTTGTTCACATAGGCCTGGTCGCGCTTGGAGAGAATCCAGGGGAGGCCCAGCTGACGCAGCCAATAGCCCGAGTTGTTGAAGTCGTTGACCCACTTGGGCATCGAGTGGTGATACTTGGTGGAGGTGGTCCAGGTAGCCGAGAGCGAGTCGAGCCACCACACCTCCGAGGGATTCGTACCTCCGAGGATGATTGCCGACGAGGCGTCCGAGGCGATGGACACCGAGCGGCCACCGTTGGTGTTCCTCACCACCACATCGCCGATGGTCTCAAATATGAGGTTGGCATTGGACACCTTACTCTCCTCCGTGTCGCAGTTGAAGCTCATACACTTGGGGTCGCTCACCGCCGACACCCTCTTCTGGGTTGTCTGGTTCCACCAGCCCTCACCCGTGATGCCGTGGATGGCAGGCAGCGCACCCGTCGAGAGGGTGGCCAGAGCCGAGGGAGTAGTGGGTGCAAAGGGGTAGTAGACATAGGGGTAGTAGGTACCCTTGAGCAGTCGTTTGAAGCCCTCGTCACCAAAGCCGGCCTCGTAGTGCACCAGGTCGGACTCCCTCATATGCGAAACCACAAAGTTTACGATGAGTCGTGGCTGCTCGGCCGCAACAGCCGTAACAGTCACAAACATAAGAAGTAAGGATATAAGTACTCGATTTCTCATATGCGTGCTTTGAAAATATCGGGTAAAGATAGTAAATATCTTTGATATTTAGAGCCGCAAAGGGGAAATTTGCCCTCCAAAGGGCATTTTTGCCAGAGATTGCTACATTTCCACCGAAAAAGACTCAACAAGCCTTGATGCCACCTCGTTGTTCGGGAACTCCTCCACGAGCCCTCTGGCACGCTCCAGCATAGCCTCTCGGAAGCGGGCATACTCCCTGCTCTCGGGGTGCAGTGGGCGGTGGGATGCGGCCTCGCTTAGTTTGGCAAATCGTTCCGCTACAGAGAGGGCCTCACGGCTTAGGTGGCACTCCACAAAGCGCTCCCAGATGTACTCCACAGCCGCCCTCGAGGGGTGGGTCATATCGTCGCCATAGTAGCGGTAGTCCCTCAAATCGTCCATCAGAATCTCATACGAAGGGAAGTATTCGGCCTCCCCGCGACGCTCCACGATCTCCTGGATGGCCACCCTCAGGATTGCCTTCGAGAGCGAGTTGCCGTCGAGCCCATCGGCAAGGTGACGCACGGGGCTCACGGTGAGTATCACCCTCCTGGGGGCGAGCATATCGATTGTTCTCTCCAGCGAGGCCACCACCTCCTCCACCGTAAGGCGGCGGCGACGGAACTCCTCGGCGGGCATCTTATGGCAGTTGGCAACAACCTCACCCTCACGCTCATAGACCCACGCCGTGCCGAGCGTCAGGATGACCACCTCGGCCTGCTGCAGCCAATGGTCTGCCCTCTCCAATGCACCATTAATCCTCTGGCAAACTTCCTGTGGGCAGAGGCCATCGAAGTCGCCGTGGGTGTGGTAGCTGAACCACACATCGCCCCTTTGGCAGAGCTCCTCCTCGTGCACCTCCTCTCGGCGGCAGATGCGCTCCACGGCCCTCTCGATGGAGAGCGGATTGTAGAGCTCACCCAGAGGGTTACAGAGGGTCGCAATGCCCACACGGGAGAGCCTTGTGGCCATCTCGTGGGCGAAGCAGGAGCCCATCGAAAAGATTTTGGTGTATTGGTCTATCTTGCTGACACTTGGGGTGATAGTTATCTCGGTGCGAAATTTCATACTCTTAGGCTTTGGGGGACAAAGATAAAATTTTTATATTTACACCACAAAAACCAAACAGAAAATGATCATCAACGCATACCCAAAGATCAACATCGGCCTCGACATCCTCCGCAAGCGAGAGGACGGCTACCACGAAATCGACACCCTTATGGTCCCCTTCCTGGGCGTACACGACACGCTCGAGGTGCTCCCCAGCGCCGCAAAGGGCTGTTCGCTCCAGATTGACGGGCTCGGCATCAACTGCACCAACGACCGCAACCTTGTGACCAAGGCGTGGATGCTGCTCAAGGAGCAGTACAACATTGGTGGCGTGAGTATGCACCTGGAGAAACACATCCCCTTTGGTGCGGGGCTTGGCGGTGGCAGTGCCGACGCCGTGGCCGCAATGAAGGGTATTGCAGAGATTTACGGACTGGAGATCTCCGACCAGGAGATGGTCGCCCTCGCCGCACGACTCGGCAGCGATGTCCCCTTCTTCGTACACTCCCGCCCGATGTTCTGTCGTGGCAGGGGCGAGATTCTCTCTCCCGCCGAGGTGGATCTCTCGGGTCTGTGGTGTGTGGTCACCAAGCCCGACTTCGGAATCTCCACCCCCGAGGCCTACGCAGGTGTCACCCCCTTTGTGCCCTCGCAACCTCTGGAGCGAAGGCTTCAGCTCCCCCTCAACCAGTGGCAGGAGAACATCGTCAACAGTTTTGAGCCCTCGCTCTTTGCGCGCCACACCGCCCTTGCCAACATCAAGCGCGAGTTGCAACGCCGAGGAGCCCTCTACGCCTCAATGTCGGGCTCGGGCTCGGCAATGTATGGTCTGTTTGAGAAGGAGCCCGACTACAAGCCCATCTTCGTGGGCGAGCAGGTCTTCGTGAGCCAACTATAAAAACTCCCACATAATGAGTGCCCCCGAAAGTTTATATCAAACTTTCGGGGGCACTTTGGTTTTATGCACAATCTTTTGTGATTGCTATTACTCCTCTACCTCAGGCTTCCAGACTCTTTTGGTTTTGACGGTGATAATCTCGCCCTCGTCAGTGGTGAGGGTAACCGTTAGGGTGTGAACACCCTCT
>JAGBYS010000268.1 GCA_017628675.1 Tidjanibacter sp. | reverse complement strand
AACTTTCAACTTTCAACTTTCAACTCTTCTTCGCCTCCTGCCACAGGGCCTCCATCTCGTTGAGCGTCATATCGCCCAGCGCTTTGCCCATCTCGGCGGCACGCTGCTCGATGTGCGAAAAGCGGGCCATAAACTTCTTGTTGGTCCTCTCGAGGGCCGTCTCGGGGTCTACGCCGTAGAGCCTCGAGGCGTTGATGAGCGAGAAGAACAAATCGCCAATCTCGGCCTCAATACCGTCGGTGTTGCCGGCCTTAATCTCGGCCTCCACCTCCGAAATCTCCTCCTTCACCTTGGCCCACACATCCTCCTTCTGCTCCCAATCGAAGCCTGCCGAGGCGGCCTTTTGGCCTATGCGGTAGCCCTTGACCATTGCGGGCAGCGAGCGGGGAACGCCTGCAAGCACACCTCGTGCGGCCTTTTGCTCCTTCTTGGCCTTCTCCTTGAGTTTGAGCATCTCCCAGTTGTGGATGACCTCCTGGGGGTTGTCGGCGTGCACCTGGCCATAGACGTGGGGGTGGCGGTAGATGAGTTTGTCGCAGAGGTAGTTGCACACATCGGCAAAGTCGAAGGCTCCCATCTCTTCGCCCATCTTGGAGTAGAAGACACTGTGGAGCAGCACATCGCCTACCTCCTCGCGTATGCCCTCCATATTTTTATCCGTGATTGCATCCACCAACTCGAAACACTCCTCGATGGTGTTGCTACGCAGACTCTCGAAGGTCTGCTCACGATCCCACGGACACTTCTCGCGGAGGGTGTCCATCACCTCCAGCAGGCGTGCCGCGGCCTCAAGTTTCTTTTGGTACATAGTTATTAATGTCTGCTTGGTACAAGTATATATTACGCAAAGATACTTTTTTTCCACAAAAAATCTTAACTTTGTGAGAAATAAATCATACATCCTCGGAAAATGAAGCGATTATTTTTAGTGTTGATTTCGGTGCTGATGCTCCAGGGCAGCCTCTGGGGGCAGGAGAGAATTGTGGTCGGCGACGAGCGACTCTCGGAGTATATACCCTTGTTGCAGGGCAAAAGGGTGGGGGTGCTTGCCAACCACACCTCGGTGGTCGATGGGGAGCACCTTGTGGATATGCTCCTTAACCTGGGTGTGGATGTGACGATGATTTTCGCACCTGAGCACGGCTTTCGTGGCACCAAGAGTGCGGGTGAGCACATAGACTCCTCGAGGGATGCCTACACGGGCATTGAGATAATCTCGCTCTACGGCTCCTCGCGCACCCCAAAGGCCAACGATGTCTTCCGCTGCGATGTCATCCTGGTGGATATTCAGGATGTGGGCCTGAGGTACTACACTTACCTCTCGTCGCTCTATCTGATGATGCAGACCTGTGCCGATGTGGGGGTGCCGATGATTATTCTCGATAGGCCCAACCCCAACGGAATGTATGTCGACGGGCCAATTATGAGGGAGCAGTTCCGCTCCTTCGTGGGCATAATTCCTATCCCCATCGTGCACGGAATGACCTTCGGCGAGTTGGCCCAGATGATCAATGGCGAGGGGTGGCTCGAGGAGGGACTCAAGTGTCAGGTGACCGTCATCCCCTGTGAGGGCTATCGCCGCTCGATGAGGTATGAGCCCCCGATCCCGCCATCGCCCAACCTCTCCACGCCGCTCGCCATTGCGCTCTATCCGTCGCTGTGCTACTTCGAGGCAACGACGGTGAGTGTGGCTCGTGGTACCGATTTCCCGTTCCAGGCTATCGGTCACCCTGCGCTGGAGGGCGAGTTTGAGTTCCGACCCGAGGATCGTGAGGGTGCCAAGAATCCGCCCCACGAGGGTGTGGTGTGCCACGGCTACGACCTGAGGGGTGAGGATATCGACCGCGTCATAGAGAACGGCATAGACCTTAGTCTGCTGGTGGATACCTATAACGAACTCTCGGCCAAGGGCGAAAAATTCTTCCTCAGCAGTTTCTTTGAGAAACTTGTGGGGGTGGGCTATGTGAGAGATATGATTGTGCAGGGCTTCCCTGCCGAGGACATAAAGACTATGTGGATTCACGAGGTCGAGGACTTCTGTGTGGTGCGCGAAAAATACCTTATATATGAAAAATAGACTCTTCTTGTGGCTGGTGGTGCTCTTGGTGTTCGGCACAGAGAGTGCGTGGGCCGACTCGGCTGCGGCCGAACACTTGGGCTTGGTGCCCGCACCTCGCAGCGTGGAATTTGCCGAGGGGGCATTTAACTATGGCCCGGGGGTGGCTGTGGTGGCCGATGGTGAGGTTGCCGACTATGTACACCAATACCTTGCCGGTGGGCCTTTTGGCCTTGGTGGGGTGGTGGAGGTTGTGCGTAACCAGAGCCTCGAACTCCCCGCCGAGGGCTACACGCTCACGGTCCGCCCGGGGGCAATCAAGATTGAGGGTGTGGATAGAGCAGGTATGCTCAATGGCTTCCACACTCTCCTGCAACTCTTCCCCAAGGAGGTCTATGGCGGAGGTTTCGAGGCCGAATGTGAGATACCGGCCCTAAGGATTGTCGACTGGCCCGAGTACCCCTACCGAGGTATGCACTTCGATATTGCACGCACCTTCTCCACCAGAGAACAGGTGGAGGAGATGATTAGCCACCTTGCCCACCACAAAATCAACAACCTCCACTTCCACCTTACCGACGACGAAGGGTGGCGTGTGGAGATTCTCTCTCACCCCGAGCTGACCAAGATTGCAGCCTGGAGGGGTGGCGATAGCCCCATCTGGCCCGTCTATGGCGCTTGGGAGGAGAAGTATGGCGGCTACCTCACGCAGGAGGAGTTGCGCCACATTGTGGCCTATGCCCACCAGAGGGGCGTTACGGTTGTGCCAGAGATAGACTTGCCAGGTCATAGCCTTGCAATTGGCAAGGTGCACCCCGAGATTCTCTGTCCCGTGGAGGTCAATACCACCTCCTCGGCAGGCTATAGCAAGCAGAATGTCTGGTGTGTGGCCCGTGAGGAGAACTATCTGCTGCTGGAGGATATACTGCGTGAGATTTGCGACATCTTCCCCTCGGAGTATATCCACATAGGTGGCGACGAAGTGGATATGAGCCATTGGCGCAAGTGTCCCCACTGTCAGGCACTTATGAGGGCTGAGGGCTACACCTCTACGGCCCAACTGCAAGAGCACTTTATGAACCGCCTAAAGGAGATACTCGCCAAGTATGGCCGCAAGCCCGCAATGTGGAACGAGGCAACCAATAGCGGCACCCTCTCGCGCACGGTGCGCATCCACGGCTGGGAGGGACTCGAGGAGTGTCGCAAGGTGGCCGAGGCGGGCTACCCCACGGTGGTTATGCCAGGCCCATA
Source organism: Tidjanibacter sp. (assembly GCA_017628675.1). Classification (GTDB taxonomy): domain Bacteria; phylum Bacteroidota; class Bacteroidia; order Bacteroidales; family Rikenellaceae; genus Tidjanibacter. Next base: position 622 of record JAGBYS010000268.1, on the reverse strand, counting down.
TTTCTACTTCGATATGCGCCAGAGCAAGAGTGAGGATGGCCACAACTGGGCGGGCGTGGTGACGCTCGAGAAGTGCTACTCGGTAGATCTCGATGCGCTCGGTTATAGCGAGAGGGCCAAGAGGAATGTCATAGGCTTCTCGGGCGCATTCTGGACCGAACTCTATCTCACCCACCGCCACAAGTATGAGAACTACGCCGAATATCAGATATTTCCACGCGCCTCGGCCCTTGCGGAGATATGTTGGCTACCTCAGGCGGAGCGCAACTGGCAGAGTTTCGAGAGCCGTCTGGAGCGACACAAAGAGCGCTTGGAGGCTATGGGTATCAGTTATCGAAGGGGGGCTCCCGCCGAGCCCGAGGGCACTGTGATAAAACCCGCAATGAAGTGCACCACCTCGCTGCCCTTTAGGAGTGAGAAGTCGCCCGCACAACTTGCTGCCTACTCCAACGACTACGGCCACCGCACCTCGCGCACCTCGCGTGAGGGGGATTGGGTGCTCTATGAGTTCGCCGAGCCCCTCGTGGGTGTCGTCGTGGAACTCACTACGGGCTACCGCCACGTGGCTCGCGGTCTGTTTCCCGTTGGTGTTGTGGAAATTAGTGCCGATGGCAAGACCTTT
>JAGBYS010000267.1 GCA_017628675.1 Tidjanibacter sp. | reverse complement strand
CCAAAATCTCCTTCACCTCGCTCTCTACCTTCTGTAGTCGTCCTCGGCAGAATTTTATGAGCTCGGCTGCTCGTGTGACCTTCGACGCGAGGGTGTCGATGTCGGTATCGGCACTCTCGATGGAGCGCAAAATCTCCTCCAATTCGTGGAGTGCCTGGTTGTAGGTTAATGGGTTGTTGCTCATAGTATTATTCGTTTTTCTTATGTTCCGTAATAGTGGCTGTCGCTGAGCCTTGCTGCAGGGTAATCTCCACCGTGTCGCCCACCTGCAGGAGCGATGAGTCTGTGATAGTTTTGCCCCCACTTTTCACCACTGCAAAACCCATCCTAAGGATGCGCTCGGGTGAGGAGGCCTCGGCCGCAGACTCGGCCAGCAACAGACGCGAACGGTGACCATCGAAGAGCCTTTGGAGCGAGTGGCTAAGGCCCAACTGTGTGCGCTCCAGACGAAGCATTTGGGTGGCCAAGAGCCCCGTGGTGTTGCTACCCAGGCGTGCGCTGTGGAGCGAGAGTAGGGTGGAGTGGTTGCTTAGAGTGTGTGTCGCAATGGTCGAAATCTGCTCATAGAGGCTCTCTACCTCGCTGTGGTACCCTTCAGCCAGCGCCACCAGAAAGTCGGCAACTGCCGTGGGGGTCTTCAGCGCTCGGGCAGCCACCATATCGGCCACCGAACTATCCTTGTCGTGCCCTATGCCGGTCAGAAAGGGCAGGGGGAATTGTGCAATGTGGGAGCAGAGAGTGTAGGAGTTGAAACACTCCATATCGCTCTGCGAGCCGCCGCCTCGAATGATTGCCACAATGTCGAACTCCTCCTCGCGGTCGGCCACCCGACTAAGCGCCGAGATGATGGACTCCTCGGCTGTGGCTCCCTGCACAATGGCCTCAAATAGGGTTGCTTCAATTTTGTAGGGCGACTCGGCAAGGTGGTTACGAAAGTCTTGTAGTCCTGCGGCTGTGGCCGAGGATATGACCGCAACTCGCTGTGCAACAGTGGGGAAGGGGAGGGATTTGTTGAGCTCCAGGATGCCGTCGGCCTCCAGGGCTGCGATGGTTTCGCGCTTGCGCCTCTCGCCCTCGCCAAGGGTGTAGGTGGGGTCGATGTCGCTCACCACGAGCGAAAAACCGTATGCCTCGTGGAACGAAATGCTGACCCTTAGGAGTACGTTCATACCTGCCCGTAGCTCCGTGCCAGTAGCCTCGTGGAAATAGCTCGAAAGGGTGGCCCAACGGGTGCGCCAGATGGCTGCTGAGGCTTTGGCCTTGGGTGTGCCATCCTTTTCGGCCTTCTCGATGAGTTCAAGATAGCAGTGGCCCGAGTAGCGATTCTCCTTCAGCTCGCCAATCTCGGCACTAATCCACACACCAAGAGGGTAGCTCTCGGAGAGCGTGCGCTTCACATCGGCGAGTAATTCTGCAAGTGTTATGTGCTTTTCGGGTGTCATTATCACAAAGGTACGAAAAAAAATTCCTATCTTTGCGGCCAAAGTAGAATTTTTATGGTAGATAACGCTATACTTAATAGGCTCGACGGACTGAAAATCAAGTTCGAAGAGATGGGTCAGCAGATGACCGACCCCGAAGTAATCGCCGATATGAAGCGATTTGTGCAGCTCAACAAGGAGTATCGAGAGCTCGAACCCCTTGTGGCAGCAGCAGATAAGTTCAAGAAGACCCTCACCAACATCGAGGAGGCAAAGGATATTCTCGCCAACGAGAAGGATGACGATATGCGCGATATGGCACGCGAGGAGCTCTCCGAGCTCGAGCCTCTGGCTGAGCGACTCGAGGAGGAGATTAAACTCCTGCTCATCCCCAAGGATCCCCAGGATGGCAAGAACGCCATTGTGGAGATTCGTGGCGGTACCGGTGGCGACGAGGCTGCTCTGTTTGCCGGCGACCTGCTGAGGATGTATATGAAGTATGTCGAGAGCAAGGGCTGGCGCTACGAGATCAACTCCTGCTCGGAGGGCTCGGCAGGTGGCTATAAGGAGGTTGTTATGAAGGTGACAGGCGATGGCGTCTACGGCACTCTGAAGTATGAGAGTGGTGTGCACCGTGTGCAGCGTGTGCCCGCAACCGAGACCCAGGGCCGCATCCACACCTCGGCTGCTACGGTGGCTGTGCTCCCCGAGGCAGACGAGTTTGATGTTGAGATTTCGATGAACGACATCCGCAAGGATACCTACTGCGCGAGTGGTCCTGGTGGTCAGTGTGTGAACACCACCTACTCGGCTGTGCGTCTGACCCACATCCCCACAGGTATCGTTGTTCAGTGTCAGGACCAGAAGTCACAGCTCAAAAACTTCGATAAGGCTCTCGAGGAGTTGCGTACCCGTATCTTCAACCTCGAGTATGCAAAGTATATGGACGAGATTGCCTCCAAGCGCAAAACTATGGTTTCGACCGGCGATAGGAGTGCCAAGATTCGCACCTACAACTATCCCCAGGGCCGTATCACCGACCACCGCATCAACTACACCATCTACAACCTGCCCGCCTTTATGAATGGCGACATCCAGGATTGCATTGATCATCTGGTGGTTGCGGAGAATGCGGAGCGACTCAAGGAGTCCGAACTTGGCTAAAAATACATATAACGAGCGACTTTTAAGAGCACATCTCGCGGGTGAATTTTTCACCAATAGCAACGGGCAAGTTCCTCATTTACGGATAGTAAACTGAGGACTTGCCCTTTTTTAGTGGTAAATAATTCCCTCCACGATATGCACTCGCACTTCTTGCGTGGGGAGGTGGGCTTTCTCTCCTAAGGGTTTCAGGGTTCTAGGGGTCCAAAGCCTTTTAGCCCTTTTAGCCCTTTTGGCCCTTGCTCCCCTTGTGATCCCTGTTCTCCCATTTATCCTAATTCTCAACACTCAATTCTCAATTTTGCATTTTGAATTTTGCATTTTGAATTTTATATGTATCTTTGTGGGCTCGAAAAAGAGAGTGCGGGCCCATAGCTCAGTTGGTCAGAGCAGCGGACTCATAATCCGAAGGTCGTGGGATCATGCCCCTCTGGGTCCACCAAATTATTAATGAGTAAAACCTCTCAGAGATTCTGCGAGGTTTTTTTATTGACATAAGATTTATGAAACGCTTTCTGATAATCGTAGCAATCTTAACTCTAACCACACCTGCCATTGCACAGCAGCACGAGTACAGCAGAGCCATTAAAATAACTTTCCT
>JAGBYS010000266.1 GCA_017628675.1 Tidjanibacter sp. | reverse complement strand
TAGCCGCCTTACCTGCTTCTCTTTTCGTTACATATAAATTATTCGATTTTGTATATTTTGAGTATGGATACGTCGGAATGCTTGTCCCTGTTATTGTTTCGCTATTTGATTTTCTCACACTCAAAACCGATGTTCATCCCGTCGTAGGTCTTCACAATGGCTGCAATGGCCGCAACGGTGGTGTTGCTCGATTTTGCGCTAATGGTCTTCACAAGGTCGAGGAGTTTGTCGGCCTCGAAGAGGATGTTGATGTTGTCGCCGCTGACGGTCATCCTCACCTTATACTCCTTCTTATTAAGGCCGAGGGTCACAACCTCTGCCTCCTTGTCGTAGCTCCAAGTGCCCTTGACGGTCTTCTTGCCAACGGTTGTGGTGGCCGTGCCGTCCTCGTTGAATGTGAAGCTGAAGGCGCCGGGCTTAATGCCAAACTTGGTGAGCATAGGGGCGAGCTTATCCTCGACGGTCTCGGCCGCCAGAGCGCCACCTGCCTGGGTGAGTGCGTCGCCGCTCTCGAACTCAACGGCAACATCCAGGTACTGCCAGGTGCCGGGAATCTCCGTCTCGGGAAGGATTGCTCCGAGGAGTGCGTCGAGGCCTGCTGCAAGCTCGCTGCTGCCTGTCTCCTCGCCAACCTTATCCACCAGGTCACCGGCGGCATCTTTGAGCTTACTTGCGAGGCTGCCGAGGTCAAACTGAGCCTTAGCCGAGCCGAGTCCAAGCACTACAAGTGCCAGAGTTACAAAAAGTTTCTTCATTGTTCTTTGGTTTTTCTTTGATTCTTGTTCGTGTTGTTCTGCTACTCGGCCCAGAGTCTTGCCAGGTTGAGGATGGTGTGAACGCTGCGATACATACTGTCGAGCGACACATACTCAAACTTACCGTGGAAGTTCATACCGCCCGTAAAGAGGTTGGGGCAGGGCAGACCCATATAGGAGAGCCTACTGCCGTCGGTGCCGCCACGGATGGGCTTCACGATGGGGGTAACGCCCGCCTGCTCCATAGCCTGCATAGCCTTCTGGATGATCTCGGGGTGGGGCTCCACCATCTCGCGCATATTGTAGTACTGGTCCTTCAGCAGCAGGGTCACATACTCACCGCCGTGGCGAGCATTCACATAGTCTACTGCCTTGGTGATGAGCTCCTTCTTCTGCTCGAATTTCTCCCTGTCGTGGTCGCGGATGATGTAGGCCATCTCGGCAAACTCAACCTCGCCCTTGATGCCCACCAGGTGGAAGAAACCCTCGTAGCCCTCGGTGTGCTCGGGGCGCATAGTGACGGGCAGGAGGCTATTTACCTCCATTGCCAGCTGAATGGCGTTGATCATCTTGTCCTTAGCCGAGCCGGGGTGGATGTTGCGACCGCTAATGGTCAGCTTGGCGCTTGCGGCGTTGAAGTTCTCATACTCCAACTCGCCCTCCATACCACCATCCACGGTGTAGGCGAACTTGGCGCCGAAGGCCTCCACATTGAAGTAGTCCACGCCACGACCAATCTCCTCGTCGGGGGTGAAGCCAACGCGGATTTTGCCGTGCTTGACATCGGGGTTGTTGAGGAGGTACTCGGCGGCGGTCATAATCTCCGCAATGCCGGCCTTATCGTCGGCACCCAGAAGGGTAGTGCCATCGGTGGTGATGAGGGTGTGGCCCTCGAAGAACTTCAGCTCGGGGAAGTCGCTAACCTTCATCGTAATCTCCTCATTCAGGGCGATATCCTCACCGTTGTAGTTCTGGACAAACTGAGGCTTGATGGCCGCACCGCTCATATCGGGCGATGTGTCCACGTGGGAGAGGAAGCCGATCACGGGGCAGTGCTCATAGCCCTCGGAGGCCTCGATAGTGCCCATTACGTAGCCGTGCTCGTCCATAGTCACCTCGGTCATACCCATAGCCTCCATCTCCTCCTTGAGGGCCGTCAGGAGCAGCAACTGCTTGTCGGTCGAGGGGAAGGTGATGCTATTCTCGTCGCTCTGAGTATCAAAGCCTACATATTTCAAAAATCTATCCTTTAATTCCATATTTCTTGAGTTGTCAGTTATCAGTATTCAGTTATCAGCACTCAGTTTTAGGCCTCCTTTTTGGCACGCAGGGCGTCCCAGATGAAGTAGCCGATGATTGCCACATAGGCGGCCACGCCTGCCCAGTGTGCACCGCTCGAAGAGTTCCACTCCGAGAGGAACCAATCTGCACCTGCAAACTTCAAGATTGCGCTCACTACACCCATCAGAGCACCACCGGCAATGAAGCCCGAGGCGATGAGGGTACCACGGCTGTTGCGAGCCTTGTTGAGCTCACCATCCTTCGAGCGGCTGGTTACGAACCAACTGATAAGACCACCCACCAGCAGAGGAGTGTTGAGCTGCAAGGGGATGAACATACCGAGTGCGAAGGGGAGTGCGGGCACGCCAATCATCGTGAGAATCAGAGCCAAAGCCGCACCGGTGAAGTAGAGTACCCAGGGGGTTACACCACCCGTCATAAGGGGCTTGATAACGGCGGCCATTGCGTTTGCCTGGGGAGCCACGAGTGCGCCCTCGCCGGTGAAGCCGTAGGTCTTATTGAGGATGATCATAACGCCGGCAACGGTGGCTGCGGATACGAAGGTGCCGAGGAACTTCCACGCCTCCTGGCGTTTGGGGGTAGTACCAATCCAGTAGCCAATCTTCAGGTCGGTGATGAAACCGCCCGCCATCGAGAGTGCCGTACATACAACGCCACCGATGATCATTGCGGCGGTCATACCGCTGTTGCCCTCCAGACCCACGCTAACAAGCACAAGCGAGGAGAGAATCAAGGTCATGAGGGTCATACCGCTCACGGGGTTGCTACCAACAATAGCGATAGCGTTGGCTGCAACGGTCGTGAAGAGGAAGGTGATTACGAACACAACAAGCAGGGCCACAATAGAGAGCCACCAGTTGCCCAGAACACCAAAGCGGAAGAATACCAGAACGCACACCAAAGCAGCGATGAGCACCGAGAGGATGGTCTTCATAGGAAGATCCTTGTCGGTACGCTTGGTTTCTCCGGCGCCCTTCTTGCCCTTGAGCTCGCTTACGGCCATACCGAGCGACTGTTTGATGATGCCTGCCTGGCGGAGGATGCCGATGATACCGGCCATTGCGATGCCACCAATGCCGAGGGGCTTGCCAATGTAGGCAAAGAGGTTCTCGGGGGTGAATACGAGGCTGGGGTTGGCAAGGATACCTGCATCGGTGATGCCCAGCAGCTGCACGAGCGAGGCGGCGTCAATGCTGCTCTCGAAGGAGCCAACCATAGGCACGATGAGGAACCATACGAGGAACGAACCAGCGCAGATGAAAGCTGCATATTTCAGACCTACGATGTAGCCAAGACCCAGAACGGCAGCCGAGGTGTTGATGCTGAAGACAGCCTTGAACTTGTCGGCCATATGGACACCCCAAGCGGTGATGCGGGTGGAGATGGTCTCGGTCCAGAAGCCGAAAGTGCTTACCACGAAGTCGTAAAGACCACCCACCAGACCGCTGATGGCCAGCAGTTTAGCCTGGCCCTTCTGGCCCTCGCCACTAACGAGCACCTCGGTCGTAGCGGTAGCCTCGGGGAAGGGGTACTTGCCGTGCATATCCTTAACGAAGTATTTCCTGAAGGGAATGAGCAGTACGATGCCAAGCAGACCGCCCAAGAGCGACGAGAGGAATACCTGGTAGAACTGAGCCTCCAGACCCAGGATGTAGAGAGCGGGGAGGGTGAAGATTGCACCCGCCACGATTACACCCGACGAGGCGCCAATGCTCTGGATGATGACATTCTGACCGAGCATATTCTTCTTGCCCCTCATAGTGCCCACGCCTACGGCGATGATTGCGATGGGGATTGCGGCCTCGAATACCTGACCCACCTTGAGTCCGAGGTAGGCTGCTGCGGCCGAGAAGATGATGGCCATCAGTACACCCATACCCACCGAGTAGGGGGTTACCTCCTTGGGTTTGTCGGAGGCCTTCATTACGGGCACATACTCCTCGCCATCGGCCAGGGGGCGATAGGCGTTGTCGGCCAACTTTTTGATTTCGTTGTTCTGTGACATAAATAGTGATATTTTAGGTTAAAATTTAATACAAAAATATTCCAACCTACAAATATACCTATTTATATTCTGATTACCAAATTTGGGGTGTTTAGTTTTGCAGTTGGGTGTTATTTTTTCGAGAGTCCAAGACTCTCGAAAGTTGAAAGTTGAAAGTTGAAAGTT
>JAGBYS010000024.1 GCA_017628675.1 Tidjanibacter sp. | reverse complement strand
GTCGCTCACCCACCAGACCCTCGACAAGGAGCTCTGGGATGTGGTCATCGTGAACAACAACTCCACAGACGCCACCCAGCAGATTGTGGAGGAGTTTATGACCGCCCACCCCGAGATAAGGATGAGGCTTGTAAACGAGCCCACACAGGGACTTTCGTGGGCACGCAATAGAGGCATAGATGAGTCTACGGGTGAATATATCGTCATCATTGACGACGACGAGTCGGCCTGCCCCGAACTCTTGAGGGAGTACTTCGACTTCCTCGACACCCACCCCCACATTGTGGCTGCGGGCGGACGCATCACACCCCGCTTCCCCGCCAAACGCCCCAAGTGGCTCTCCAAGATTACCGAGCGCCCCATTGCGGGCACCCTCAACCTGGGTAGTGAGATAAAACCCTTCCCAGAGGGTAAGTACTTCGGTGGTGGCAATATGGCTCTGCGCCGCACGGCCATCGACTACTACGGCAAGTTCGACACCAACCTCGGCAGGCGCGGCAGCAAACTGCTCGGCGGCGAGGAGAAGGAGCTCTATATGCGCTACTACGCCTCTGGTGAGGATATCTATTATCTGCCCGCAGCGGAGATTTTTCACCACATTGACACCGAGCGACTTACGAAGCCCTACTTCAAGGCCGTCTGCTATCGTGTGGGCCAGAGTGAGCGCATCCGCACCCTCGGCCAGAGCCCCAAGGCCTTCCGCCGTCGCGTGGCAGCGGAGCTGATGAAGTGGTGTGCGACCATCCTTATCGGCTCATTCTACTGCCTTACGCTGCAATTCCTCAAGGCTCAATATCTGGTGATTATGCGCAGCAACATCTCGCGCGGCCTCAGGGACGCCAACATCGACAAGGAGCTCTAAAACGGCCCTCTGACTTCAACCTAAAAAAACTCACGGGTATCATTTTTAATACCCGTGAGTTTTTTGTCTAAAGTCGAAGGTCTAAAGTCTAACCGACTTAAGTCTAGAGAGGGCGAAAAAGGCCAAAAGGGCCGAAAGTGCAAAATGGAGAGATGGGAGGAATGGGGCACAAATGTGCCCCCCTGGAACCCTTGGTATCCTTGGAACCCCTGGAACCCCTAAACAACAAAATAGCGCGTTTTATGGATGGGATATTTTGACAAATAAAAAGGTGGCTCCGCAGTTTGCTTGGCGCAAATGAGGAAGCCCCCTTCGAGATTTGGTGCAAAATTTACCTGCGAGATGTGCTCGAACCACGGCGGCGGGGTGTACCCACCTCCAGTCGGTGCTCAATGGGCCAGAGTTCGCCCTTGGCGTCGTAGGAGCCCACCATCTCGAAGTCGAGCTGCTTGAGCCTCAGGTCGGCGCCCTTAACCCTGATGCGCACCCTGTCGCCCAGCACAAACTTCCTGCCCGAGCGGGTGCCCACGGCGGCATACTCCTCCTCGTCGAAGAGATAGAACTCGTCCGAGAGGTCACGCAGGGCCACCATACCCTCGATGTGGGTGTCGGCGAGTTCCACATAGAGTCCCCACTCGGTGACGCCACTGATGGAGCCGACGAACTCCTCGCCCACGCGCTCCTTCATAAACTCCACCATCTTATACTTAATCGACGCCCTCTCGGCCTCGGCAGCCCTTGCCTCCATATCGCTCGAGTGCTCACACAGCTCCTCAACAGCCTCGCTATCAACCGAGTTGCCACCCTCCAGGTAGTGGGCCAAGAGGCGGTGGAGCATCATATCGGGGTAGCGACGGATGGGCGAGGTGAAGTGGGAATAGTAGGGGAACGAAAGGCCGTAATGACCGATATTTTCTGTCGAATAGTATGCCTTCTGCATAGTGCGAACAGCGAGTATCGACACCACATTCTCCTCGCTCTTGCCCTTAATCTGCCCCATCAGCGAGTTCATTTGGCGAGCAACCTCACGCCCCTTGCGAGCGTCGAAGTAGTAGCCGAACTTGAGTATGAAGTTGGCAAAGCGCGCGAGTTTGTCCGCATCGGGTTTGTCGTGCACACGATACACAAAGGTCTTCGCCTTGCCCTGTTTGTTCTTCTTTGAGCCGATGAAGGTAGATACGGCACGGTTGGCCAGCAGCATAAACTCCTCAATCAGTTGGTTGGCCTCCTTCTGCACTTTGAAGTAGACTCCCAGAGGTTTGCCCTCCGCGTCGAGCTTGAATTTGGCCTCCTCCCTATCGAAAGCGATGGAGCCGCTCTCAAAACGGCGAGCCCTCAGTTTTTGGGCCAAAGTGTTGAGAGTCAGAATCTCCTGGCGGAAGTCGCCCTCGCCGCCCTCGATTATGGCCTGTGCCTCCTCGTAGGTGAAGCGGCGGTCGGAGAGGATGACCGTACGGCCAAACCACTCGCCCACAACATTGGCCTCCGAGTCCATCTCGAAGATGGCCGAGAAGCAGAGTTTCTCCTCGTGGGGCCTCAGCGAGCAGAGCTCATTGGAGAGCCTCTCGGGGAGCATAGGGATGGTGCGGTCCACCAGATAGACACTCGTGGCCCTCTCGCGGGCCTCCTGCTCAACGATGGTGCCCTCCTGGACATAGTGGGTCACATCGGCAATGTGGACACCCACCTCCCAGTGGCCGTTCTCCAACACTCTGAGCGACACAGCGTCGTCGAAGTCCTTGGCGTCGGCGGGGTCAATGGTGAAGGTTGTCACCTGGCGGCAATCGCGCCTTTTGGCGTACTCTTCTTCGGTGATTTTGTCGGATATTTTGTTTGCCTCTTCTTCGACCTCCTTGGGGAAGTTGTAGGGGAGGTTATACTCGGCCAGAATGGCGTGCATCTCTGCGGTGTTGTCACCCTCCTTGCCGAGGATGCTCACCACACGACCCGTGGGGCACTTGCTCTCGGGCTCCCAGCCCACAATCCTCACAACGACCTTGTCGCCGTCGGTGAGCTTATCCACCCCCTTGTCGATGAAGATATCGACGGGCATACCCTTCGAGGCAACCCTCACAAAGGCGTGTGAGCGGGTTTTTTCTATTGTGCCCACGAAGTTTCTGTCGGCCCTCTCAATGACCTCCACAACCTGACCTTCGGGGTCGCCCGAAGCTCGGCGGCGAGTGATTGCCACCCTCACACGGTCGCCATCCAGAGCGCGTGCGGCGTTGCGGCGATCCACAAAGATATCCTTGTCGGCGCCCTCAACGATGACATAGAGGCTGCCCGAGGAGAGCATCTGAACGACACCCTCAACGGTGGGCATAGAGCGAGCAGAGAGGCGGAATGTGGATGCGGCCGTAGCCTCCACAACGCCCTCTTCAACCATCTGATAGACAATAGCTTTGGTTTGGTAACGACCCTCTCTGTCGGCTCCGCCACTCTGTGCGGCGAGGGTCTTGAGTGCGAACTTTCGGCTGGGGAACGAGCGGAAAAGTTGCATAATGATGGCCGCACGATCTCTCTGGTGCGAGCCCTTTGCAGCACCCCTTGTGCTGCGTTTTTTGTCTTTCTTTGACATACTTTCCAATCTTAAATACGCCACAAAGGTACGAAAAACCCTCTTGGACTCCACAACCTTGCTCAAATTTAACGATTTAATAAATAGCCGTTGGGGGTATGGAGGGGAGGGGTAGATACACAAAAAAGGTGCACTCCCCACTTCGGGAGCACACCTTTTAGTGTTGTTATTTTTTGGTTTATCCCTATCGGTAGGCGATGATTGCGCTGGTGCCGTGGACATAGAAGGGACCACCGGTGAAGCTGCGAGGAGCATCGAGCTGCATCCTGCCGTCCTCACACACGAGCATCCACTCGCCCTGGGGGAAGACCATATCCACACCGCCACGGTTGCCGTTGTAGATGACCAGAATCTCTTTCCACTCGTCGCCCACAGCCTCACCATTGAGGGTGTACATAACGGTGCCCTCGGGCGAGTCGATGAACTTGAGGTTTGCGGCTACCTGCTCGGTGGTGGCCATACGGAATGCGGGGTGCGAACGGCGCATCTGGATGAGTCCCTTATAGTAGGCAAAGACATCTGCGTGGGTCTTCTTGTGGCTCCAGTCAATGCGGTTGATCTCATCGGGCTGGTTGTAGGTGTTGCGGATGTGCTGTTTGGTGCGGTAGAGCTCCTCACCACAGAAGATGAAGGGCACGCCCTGCGAGGTCATAACCACCGTCTGGGCCAGCAGGTCCATACGCTTGCGCTGCTCGGGAGTTGCATCCTTGGCCACAGCGTCAATCTTGTCCCTGAGGCACTCGTCGTCGTGGCACGACACATAGTTGATAACCTCGGTGGGGTTGTTGGCGTAGGGTGCCGAGGAGTAGTTCACAGCCTCGTAGTCCACCTGGGGGTGCTCCGTAGCGCCCACCACGCCAAACTTGATGCTCTCCTTCTGGCGATTGGTAACCTTGCCTGTTGCAAAGCCACCCTCACCGGCACTCATCCACTCACCCCTCAGACCGTCGCGCACATCGTCGCTGAAGACCGCAATGCGGGGGAACTGTTTGCCGTTGTGCTTGGAGGCCTGCAGCTCGCCGGGCAGGGGGCTGCCACCCGCCATCCAACCCTCGCCATAGACAAAGATGGAGGGAGAGATCTTGTCGAGCTCCTTGCGCAGATGGTTCATTGTCGCGATGTCGTGGATGGCCATCAGATCGAAGCGGAAGCCGTCGATGTGGAACTCCTGGGCCCAATACTTCACCGACTCGGTGATGTAGCGGCGCACCATAGGACGCTCCGAGGCGGTCTCGTTGCCGCAGCCCGAGGCGTTGGAGTAGTCGCCATCCTCGTCCTGGCGGTAGTAGTAGCCGGGAACGGTGAGCGAGAAGTTGGAGCCGTCATTGACGAAGGTGTGGTTGTAGACAACATCCATAATCACACCGATGCCGGCCTCGTGGAGCGCCTGCACCATCTGCTTCATCTCGCGGATACGCACCTCGGGGGTGAAGGGGTCGGTCGAGTAGCCACCCTCGGGAGCGTTGTAGTTCTTGGGATCGTAGCCCCAGTTGTATTTGTTCTCCTCCAGACGGCTCTCGTCAATCGAGCCATAGTCGTAGGAGGGCAGGATGTGTACGTGGGTGATACCCAGCTCTTTGAGGTGGTCGATACCACTCTTGAGCCCATCGGGGGTGAGGGTGCCCTGCTCGGTAAGAGCCAGGAATTTACCCTTGTTGGTGATGCCGCTATTGTCGGCAATGGAGAAGTCGCGGTGGTGCATCTCGTAGATGACAATGTCGGTGAAGTTCTCCACCTCGATACGCCTATCGTTCTCCCAGCCCTCGGGGTTGGTGTCGGCCAGGTCGATGATGGCGGCCCTTAGGCCATTGACGCCCACAGCCTTGTTCCACACGCCGGGGGTCTCAGCGAGGGTTTTGCCCTCAGTGGTCACCTGATAGGTGTAGAATTGGCCCTTGCGGTCGCCCTCCAAAGTTGCCACCCAGGTACCCTTGGCGCTCTTCTTCATAGCGATGCTCTCCAGAGCCTCGCCACCCACACCCTCGGCATAGACACGGAGGGTCACACTCTCGGCGGAGGGAGCCCACAGACGGAGGGTCGATTTCTCGGGTGTGTAGGTCAGGCCGAGGTCGTTCTTCTTGTACTCGGGATAGGTCGCGAAGTCGCCTACGGAGGTTTGGGTTTTACTGCAAGCCATAGTCAATACGCCGCAAACAATGGCGGCCAGCTTAAAAATAGTTTTCATATATATTTCTTGAGAGATTATTGTTTCCTCACTCTTCATTCTGCGCCGAGCCAAAGGCCCTTGTGGTGTGCCTAACTCTTGCGCAGAGCGCAAGTTACTATTTTTTTTGCAAACCGCCACACTTTTCCACGACGAGCAACCAATTTTAACCGACCAACAGACGGAATGAGGGGCTGAAGATGACGGGAGAGTTGAAAATTGGCTACCGCAAGTAAGCGAGAGCAAGGGCTTTTGTGCCACAAGGCCCACCTTAGTGCAAGCACGGGCGACCAGATGTTTAATACTTCACCCTGAAGTAATCGAGCAGGGCTTTGTAGTTATCTTGTGCAGTAAGGCAGGTATCTCGCAGATACTCCTTGATGTGGGGCCATTGTTGCAAGCCTCGGTAGTAGAACATTTTAAGGTCGTCTGTTATGATAAACGGCACGATGCCATTTGCCAGACACTCCTTGAACATTATGAGCCTACCCACACGGCCATTGCCATCTTGGAATGGGTGGATAGCCTCGAAGCGTTGATGAAGGTCGAGAATATCATCAAAGGACTTCTGTTTTATGGCGTTATACTCGGCAAGCAGAGCTCTCATCTCACGCTTTACATCTTCGGGTGCCGTTGTGTCGTTACCACCCACCTCATTGGGCAATCGCTTGTAGTCGCCCACCGCAAACCAATCCCGGCGACTATCCGAAGTGCCCGCTTTGAGTACTGCGTGCAGCTCTTTGATGAGCCCCTCGGTCAGTCGCTCATCTGCTCGGTCAATGATGATGTCGATGCAACGAAAGTGGTTGGTGGTTTCGATAATGTCATCCACACGCACACTCTCGCCCTCGATGCCAATTGTGTTGGTTTCAAAGATATAGCGAGTCTGGTCGTGTGTCAGACGACTACCCTCAATATGGTTGGAGTTGTAGGTAAGGTCAATTTGTGTACGATGGTAAATGCCACCTTTGAGCCTGGCATCTTTCTGCTCACGCAACACCACAAGCAGGGGCATAGCC
>JAGBYS010000265.1 GCA_017628675.1 Tidjanibacter sp. | reverse complement strand
CGACAAGGCAAATTGCGACAAGAAGGAGGAGTGCAAGAAGGGCGAATGCGACAAAGCCACTTGCGACAAGAAAGCCGAGTGCAAGAAGGGCGAGTGCGACAAAGCAAATTGCGACAAAAAAGCTGAGTGCAAGAAAGCTGAGTGTGACAAGGCCGCTTGCGACAAGAAGGCCGCTTGCGACAAGAAAGCTGCTTGCGATAAGAAGCACCACCACCGCAAACACCATATGGTAAGCCCCGAGAAGATGAAAGCCACCTTTGAGCAGATCAAGGCTGTGCTCACCCCCGAGCAGCAGGAGGCACTCAAGGCTCACCACGCATCTCGCCGCAACTGCGCCGAGAGTATGAAAGAGTGCTGCACCAACGCTTGCGCCACCCCCGCAGCGAAATAGCGAGCAAACACCCCGACAAATCAACCACAAAACAGACTTTTTACAAAAAAAAAGTAAAGTATAAATGAGGAAGTTTATCACACTCCTTGGCACACTATGTCTTAGCATCGCGAGCCTTATGGCCCAGAGTCACGGTACCATCAAGGCAACACTCGTGGATTCAAAGACCAAGCAGGGTGTCAATGGAGCTACCATCGAGCTGGTCAAAAGCTCCGATGGCACGGAACAATACTTTTCATCGGGCTACAACGGCGTAATCGAAATCAAGCGCATAGTGCCCGGAGATTACAAGATGACCATCACCTACCTCGGCTACACGGATGTAGTCAAGGAGCTGAAGGTCGTGGCCGGTGTCAACAACCTCGGAACAATCCGTTTCGAGGAGGGCGACACGGTCATTGAGAACATCGAGATCAAAGGCTTTATGGGCGCATCCCAGAAGGGCGATACGGTGAGCTACAACGCTTCGGCTTTCAAGACCGCACGCGATGCCAGCGCCGAGGGTCTGCTCTCCAAGATGCCCGGTATCACCGTCAATAGCGACGGCTCGGTGGATGCACAGGGCGAGAGCGTGGGCAAGATCTTCGTGGACGGCAAAGAGTTCTTCGGCGAGGATGTTTCGACCACAATCAAGACCATCCCTGCCGAGATGGTGCAGAGAGTGGAGGTCTATGACAAGCTGAGCGACAAGGCCGAGTTTACCGGTATGGACGACGGCGAGGGCTACAAGGCCATCAACATCGTCACAAGTATGGGCAAAAGGCGTGGTCTTTTTGGTAAGGCCTACGGCTCCTACGGTTTTCTCGACAAATACAGCGTGGGCGGTAATGCCAACATCTTCCACGGCGATGAGAAGATTTCGATTATCGCTATGGCCAACAACATCAACCAGCTCAACTTCTCCTTCGAGGACATCGTGGGCGCAACCTCTTCGGGTGCGCAAGGCGGTGGCGGAGGCGGCGGTCGTGGCGGTCGTGGCGCACGCCAATTTATGGTGAGGCCTATGGCGGGTATCTCCACCGTGCAGTCGTTGGGTCTGAACTACGCCAATCAGTGGGACAAACTGGAGTTGCAGGGTAGTTACTTCTTCAACCACTCCACCACCCACAACCTCAATACCACCGACCGCACAAGCCTCTCGAGCGACGCCTACAGCGAGAACTCCAGCAGCAAGAGCACCAGCGACAGCGAGAACTGGAACCACCGTCTGAACCTGCGCTTGGACTACAAGTTCAGCGAGGCACAATCGCTGATGGTCAGGGCCAATGCGAGCCTCCAGCAGTACGACAACCTCACCGAGGGCCGAGAGCTCATCACCAATGGTGCAACGGGCCAGGCGCTGAAGGATATGACCTCGCTCAGCGAGCGCGAGAGCACAGGTAGCTACGGCAACATCTTTGCCCTCTACCGCACACGCCTTGGCAAGCCCGGCAGGACCATCACGGTCAACTCGAGGGTCAACTGGAACACCTCGAAGCTCTATCAGCACCCCGAGTACACCTTCATCATCCCCACCGACTCGCTCTACAGCAACCTCATCGACAGGATGGCTGCCAGCAACTCCATCAGGGGTGAGGTGACCTACACGGAGCCTCTCGGCAAGAAGTTGCAGATGGACTTTGAGTATGAGTATCAGCACAATATGAACGACCAGGACAAGCAGGCACAGGTGTTCATCAATGGTGTGGAGGACACTGTCCTCGGCACCCTGCTCTCCAACATCTCCGAGAGTGGCTACACCACCCAGCGCATCGGTCCCGGCCTGAACTTCTCCTCCGAGAAGACCAAGTTCAACTTCCAGGTACGCTACCAGTACTCGTCGCTGAGCAACATCCAGACTCTGCCCCAGAGGGATCCTATGAACTATGAGTTCAACGATTTGACCTATCGTGGTAACCTCACCATCAACTTCAACAAGCAGAATGTGTTGCGTCTGAGGACCCACTCGCGCACCTCCAACCCCTCGATTGAGCAGTTGCAGATGGCAACGGATGTGAGCGGCAGCAGCTACACGGCAGGTAATCCCGACCTCAAGCCCAGCTACTCACACCAACTCAACGCCTTCTACACCAACACCAACATCGAGAAGGGCCGCACACTGATGTTCCATACGGGCATCTGGGCCACCACAAGGTCTATCGCCTCGTCGATCCAGATGAACCGTCCGGACTTCATCATCCCCGGCTTCGATGGTCAGACCCTGGGCGTGGGCAACACCTTCAGCACCTATGAGAACATCTCGGGCTGGAACGACTGGTCGGTGTGGATGGGCGCAAGCTACGGTTTCCCCCTGTCGGTGCTCAAGAGCAACATCACCTTCAACTTGAATGCGAACCTGAGCAGCACTCCAAGTAAGATCAACGACTACCTCAACATTATGCGTGGTCAGAACTACTCGGGTGGTGTGCAGATTGGTAGCAATGTGTCGGAGAATTTGGACTTCACGCTGGCCTACAACTTCGGCTACTCGATCAACAACAACTCTTCGGAGATCCACACAATGGACAACCACTACTTCAACCACAACGCTCGTGCGGAGTTCAAGTGGGTTGCGTGGAAGGGCTTCGCTCTGACAGCCAACGGCACCTACAACCAGTATAAAGGTATCACCGATGACTACAACGAGGAGATTCTGCTCTGCAACGCCTACATAGGCAAGAAGATCTTCAAGGATCAGATGGGCGAGATTAGCATTGGCGTGAATGACATCTTCAACCAGAACCGCGATTTCCGCCGCTCGACGGGTGCAAACTACATCCAGAATACCACCAACCTCGCAATTGGCAGGTATGTTGCAGTGCAGTTTGTCTACAACATCCGCTCTTTCGGCAAAGGCTCCTCGGCCAAGGATTTCGATAACATCGGAATGGGTGGTGGCCCCGGTGGCCCCGGTGGCCCCGGTGGCGGCAGACGAGGAATGGGTATGATGCACCGCTAAACAGATAAGCACCACCTCCACAAGGTGGGCACAAAGGTTAGAGTAGGGTAAAAAAATGCCGCTCACTCTCTTCGGAGGGGGGTGGCCAGACGGAGGGATTTTTGTGGTTGCCCTCCGTCTTTTTTTCTTGGCCCAAGATGAATAAGAGAGGGTGAGGACTCATTTTTTGACTTTCAACTTTCAACTTTCAACTATAATTACTACTTTTGTGGGCTCTTAGCCAAAGATTGCAGGGTTGCCCGAATGGTGGAATAGTTAGACACGCCGGACTTAAAATCCTGTGGACCGAAAGGTCCGTACCGGTTCGACCCCGGTTTCGGGTACCAGAAAAGGAGAGGACAATTCCTCTCCTTTTTCTTTTATAGCCTTACTTCCCTATTTTTTTCACGGAATGAGTTCGGAGCAAAAGAAAACCCCGCAGACGGTCATTAACAAGGCGCTTGCGGGGTGAGGTATAAGTTTATCCGATTTGCTTGGGGGTTACTCGACATAGAGCACCAGGCCCTTGAGATATTCGCCCTCGGGGTGGTAGATGTTGATTGGGTGGTCGGTGGGTTGTGTGAGTTGGTGGAGAATCCTCACCTTGCGGCCGGCAATAGCGGCAGCCGAAAAGACCGCCAGACGGAACTGCTCCTTGCTCACCGCCTGTGAGCAGCTGAAGGTGAAGAGTATGCCACCCTTGGCAATCTTCTCCATCGCTCTTGCGTTGAGCCTCTTATAGCCCTGAAGTGCATTGCCGAGCACCTTGTGATGTTTGGCAAAGGCGGGAGGGTCGAGAATAATCATATCATACTCGCCATCCTCCACCGTGCGCAGGAAGTCGAAAGTATCCATAGCGGCACTCTTGTGAGGTGCACCCTCGGGGAAGTTGAGCGCCACATTCTTATCCACAAGTTCAATAGCCAGAGCGCTACTATCCACACTCGCCACACTCTTTGCACCGCCTGCCAAAGCGTAGATGGAGAAGCCGCCCGTATAACAGAAAGTGTTGAGCAGATTGCGCCCCTTGGCATAGTGTGCCACAAGTTCCCTATTGGCCCTCTGGTCGATAAAGAAGCCCGTCTTCTGACCTTTGGCCCAGTTCACGGCGAATTTATGGCCGCCCTCGAGCACCACCTCTTCGCCCTCACCGTGGCCCCAGAGATAGCCGTCCTCGGCCTCAACCTCAGCCTTGAAGGGCAGCGTTTGGCTACTCTTGTTATAGATGGCCTTGAGCCTTGGGCCGTAGTTGGCCTTGAGCGCCTCAACAATGCTTTCGAGCGACAGGTACATACCCACACTGTGGCACTGCACCACGGCCGTCTGGTCGTAGATATCAATCACCAGACCGGGCAGGTTGTCGCCCTCGCCGTGTACCAATTGGGAGCAGGTGGTCTTCTCGGAGTCCACGAGCCCAAGTGTGCGCCTTACCTCCAGAGCCGAGGCTATGCGCCCATTCCACCACTGCTGGTCGATGGGCTCATCCTCAAAGGTGAGCACCCTGACGGCAATTGAGCCCACCTGTGAGTGGCCTCGTGCAATCAGTTCGCCTGCCGAGGTGAAGACATCCACGATTTCTCCCTCCTCTATCTGGCTACTCACACGCGCAATAGCACCCGAGAAGACCCACGGATGGTTGCGCATAAGCGACTCCTCTTTCCCTTTTTTGAGGTATATTTTCTTGTACTGGCTCATAATATTATCTCTTGTCGGTAATTATCTTGATTCTTGCAGTCGTCTGTACATCTCCAGGCAGATCCACGCATCGGTGGCGGCGTAGCGCAGCTGTGCGGCTGTCAGCTCTCGGGCCTCCCAGTTGCTCAGGCGCTGTGCTTTGGATACCCCAACGCCCAGGATGATGGCGGCCATCTTTCGGAGGCTCTTATCCTCAATGCCAAAGGCCTCAACCTCCTTCTGCAACTCCACGAAGCCACCTGCACGGAAGTGTCTTATCTTGTTCAGATTGCGGATGTCGCCCAACACATCTACGCCCACTTTGAGCACCTTGCGGCTCTCGAGCACCTTCATCAGACACCTCTCCATTGGCACCGCACCGAGCCTTATGAGGTAGCAGACATCGGCTGTGGAGAGCTGAATGAGCGACACATTGTAGCTCACACCCGCCTTGAATGAGGGCCTTGTTTCGGTGTCGAAACCGATGACGCTCTCCCCCATAAGGTGCTGACAAGCAGCCTCCAAGCCTTCTCGGGTATTCACAATCACTACTCTACCCTCGAAGCCAGCCACAGGCAGGT
>JAGBYS010000264.1 GCA_017628675.1 Tidjanibacter sp. | reverse complement strand
CCTTCTCCTCTACCTTCTTCTCCTCGGCCTTGGGAGCCTCCTCGGCGGGTTTGGTAGCGGCCCAGCGCTCCTTCTTAACCTTGGTGAGGTAGTCTTTGGCAACTGCGGGGAAGAGTTCCAGGAGGAGCTCCTCTTTCTCGTTCTCGGCGAGCTTCACGCCACCTGCATCCTCCAGTACGGGGTTGGGCTGGTGCTGGTTCTTCGAGGTGTCATAGGGGATAGCCTCGCGGGTGCCGGCAATCTTCAGACGGAACTCGGGGTTGATCTCCACGGGAGTGCGACCATACTCACCCTTAACGAGGTTTACGAACTGGGTCGAGGTGGTAGCATATTTATCTTTGCCTTTCTCCAGAGCGATAGCGCAGCTAACAGCCTGCGAACCAACGATCTGGCTGGTGGGGGTTACCAGGGGAGGAAGACCTGCATCCAGACGCACCGAGGGGATGAGCTTCATTGCGGGCTCCAGAAGGTGCTCGCTCTTGAGAGCCTTGAGCTGTGCCACCATATTGGTGTACATACCGCCGGGAATCTCGGCTTTCTGTACGAGCTCGTTGGGTTTGGGGAAGCCGAAGTAGTCCTCAATCTTGTGGCAAGCGTCGATGAGGGTCTCCTCGTCAACAGCATAAGCGGCCTTCACTGCACGGTCGAACTGAGCCTCGAGCTCTGCGGGAATGGTGTCGGTGAGGGGGTTGAAGGGTTTGGGGAACTGCTTAACAGCGTCGTAAGCCTCGAGCTCCTTGCGGATGCCCAGCAGCTCGGCGTTGATCTTAGCAACAGCCTCCATATTCACATTCAGCTTCACATCCATCTTGCCTGCGAAGATGTACACGAGCTCCAGAGCGGGAGCAGCGGGACCACCTGCGAAGTTCCAGATGTTGGTATCTACGATATCCACGCCTGCAGCGATAGCAGCCACAACCGAAGCCAGACCGTAGCCGGGAGTACAGTGGGTGTGGAAGTCTACGGGAATCGAAACATTGGCCTTGATAGCCTTGATGAGGTTGTAGACCCTCTTGGGAGGAATCAGACCACTCATATCCTTGATGGTGATCATATCGGCACCCAGAGCAGCCAACTCTTTGGCTTTGCCCACAAAGTAGTCGTCAGTGAAGACGGGTGCGGGGTTCTTTTTGCCTTTGAGTTTGTCGATGAAGGAGAGTTTGGGGTACTTGGGATCTACGGTGTAGCACACAGCGCAGTCTGCGATACCGCCATACTTCTTGATGTATTTGATAGTCGATTTAACATTGTCCACATCGTTCAGAGCGTCGAAGATACGCATAATACCCAGACCGCTCTCGATGGCGTTGCGCGAGAAGCCCTCGATTACATCGTCGCCGTAGGGAGCATAACCGAAGAGGTTACGACCACGCGAGAGTGCGGTGAGGTAGGAAACATCGCCCACAGCCTTCTTGATGCTCTCCAGACGGTTCCAGGGGTTCTCGCCCAGGAAACGCATCACCGAGTCGGGCACTGCACCACCCCAAACCTCCATTGCATAGAAGCCTGCATCTTTGTAGAAGGGGAGTACTCGCTCTACTTGGTTCTGATTCAGACGGGTTGCGAATGCCGACTGCTGGCCGTCGCGAAGAGTCAAATCTCTAATTTTAAGTTCTCTTGCCATAGTTTTTGTTTTGTTTTAAGGTAGTTTTATGTTTTTTGTTTAAGCCTTCCATTGTTATTTCATTCACAAATATAACATTTTTTTCTTACATTATATCACTATTTGCCCTCAAAGTTGCCCTCGCCCTCAGCTT
>JAGBYS010000263.1 GCA_017628675.1 Tidjanibacter sp. | reverse complement strand
TATACGCCATTTTTTAGAGTAAAACAACCTAAACTCACTTTATTTTTATCCTATAGTAAGAAAAAATCGCTTATCTTTGCCAGCTAGAATCAACCCATTCGAAATGATAAAGTCAATGACAGGTTTCGGTAAGTCCGAAATCACCACTTCAGAACGAAAAATTACAGTCGAGACACGCTCGCTCAATGGTAAGCAGCTGGATCTCTCGGTGAAGCTCCCTGCGCGCTATCGCCAGTTTGAGTATGAGATTAGAAACCGTGCCGCCAAGATGCTCCAGAGGGGTAAGGCGGATATGTTCATAACCGTCGAGAATACCTCGGCAAAAGCGGTCGCAGCAAGTGTTAATGCTGAACTCTTTGGCTACTATGTATCGCAACTTCAGCAACTTTCCAAGGCCAGCGGCTTGCGTAGTTGTGGCGAGGTGGATAGTGCAATTATGACCTCCATAATGCGTCTGCCGGATGTTGTTTCGAGTGAGGTGGATGCGGTTGGCGAAGAGGAGAGCGCAGCACTCCTGAAGGCCGTGGACGAGGCTCTTGTGGCACACGACAAGTTCCGCGAGCAGGAGGGTGCAGTGCTGATTGCCGATCTGCTTCACAGGGTGGATCTGATTCAGGGCTACAAGCAGGAGGTCATCCCCTTTGAGGCTCGTCGTACGGAGGTTATCAAACAGCGTATTCTGGATCAGCTCGCGCAGCTCTCGGCCGCTTATGATGCCAATCGCCTGGAACAGGAGATGATTTTCTACCTCGAAAAACTCGATATTACCGAGGAGAAGGTGCGTCTTGACAAGCATTGCGACTACTTCCGTGAGGTGGCTGCAGGAGAGGATAGCGTGGGCCGAAAACTTGGTTTTGTGGCGCAGGAAATGGGCCGCGAAATCAACACTATGGGCTCCAAGGCAAATGACTCCGAAATCCAGATTTTGGTAGTTAAAATGAAGGATGAGCTGGAGAAGATTAAAGAACAAGTACTGAACATCTTATAAATGGGAAAACTGATTATATTTTCGGCTCCTTCGGGCTCGGGAAAGACAACCATTGTGCGTCGACTGATGGGCGTTGTAGATGGGTTGGAGTTCTCCGTGTCGGCAACCTCGCGTGAGCCCCGAGGCGTGGAGCAGAATGGTCGCGACTACTACTTCCTCACAAATCAGGAGTTTGACCGCAAGGTAGCAGAGGACGCCTTTGTGGAGTGGGAGGAGGTCTATGCGGGCACCAAGTATGGAACGCTCCGCAGTGAGCTTGAGCGCATTTGGGCCGAGGGACACACCATACTCTTCGATGTGGATGTCAAGGGCGGTGTGAGGCTCAAGAGTATTTTTGGCGCCGACGCTCTCTCGATTTTCGTTATGCCTCCCTCGATTGAGGAGTTGCGAAATAGGCTCATTGGCCGTGCGACCGACTCGCCCGAGAAGATTGAGCAGCGCATTGCAAAGGCGGGTGAGGAGCTCTCCTATGCCGAGCAGTTTGACCTTGTGATTGTCAACGACGATTTGGAAGACGCGGTTGGTAAGGTGCAGGAGGCAGTTGAGAGTTTCATTGCAAAATAGCAACCCGAAATGTCACTCGTTGCACTTTACTTCGGCTCTTTTAACCCGCTGCATAATGGGCACTTAGCTGTGGCTGAGTATGCAATAAAAGCGGGGTTTGCAGACGAGGTGTGGTTGGTAGTGTCGCCCCAAAATCCGCATAAACGGGCTTCGGGCCTGGCTCCAGAGGAGCATCGCCTGGAGATGGCCCGCAGGGCTGTGGAGGGTGTTGACGGGGTGAGCGTATGCGATGTGGAGTTTGAGATGGAGCGCCCCTCGTATACGATAAAGACCATAGAGCGACTTGGAGAGCTATATCCCGCAAAGGAGTTTGCTATCCTGGGTGGTGGCGATGTGGCGCAGACGATACACTCCTGGCGTGAGGGAGAGAGGCTTGTGGAGGAGAACAGAATCCTTATCTATCCGCGCGATGAGTATGATAGCTTTGGTGAGCCATTCGTAATGCTTGCCGGTACCCCCCGCCTTGATATCTCCTCGACTCGAGTGAGGGAACTTATTATGGCAGGTGCGGAGTGGGAGAGTGAGGTCCCCCGACAGGTGGCCGAGTACATAAAGGAACATAGACTATATAACTATATGGGACAGCAAGAGATTGAAAAGGCGCTTTCGCTTGGTAAAGAGGCATTTGCACGCAGCGATTTCGGTGCGGCAAAGAACTACTTTGGAGCGGTCCTGCGCATAGATGAGAAGAATGTCGAGGCACAGCAGTGGCTTGATATGATTGAGGATATTTTGGCGTTCCGCCACAAAGATTACTATAATCCATAGAGAAGACAATAGACAGAATGAGAAATATTGCTTTGCTTGCAGGTGGCAACTCCTCCGAGAGGGAGATTGCCCTCCAGAGTGCGGCTCAGGTCGCCGAGGCTTTCGACAAAGAGATGTATAATGTGTGGCTCATTGATGTCCACGGACGCTCGTTTACCTATCGCAATGAGGGTAAGGAGTATCAGATGGACCTCAATGACTTTTCGCTCACAGTCGAGGGCCAAAAGATAGAGTTTGAGTATGCCTACATAATGATTCACGGTACCCCCGGTGAGGATGGCCACATTCAGGGCTATCTGGAGATGATGGGCATTCCCTTCTCGTCGTGCGATATGGTGTCGTCGGTGATTACCTTCGACAAGGTTACCACTAAACGAGCAGTTGCCGACACGGGTGTTAGCCTTGCTAAGGGGCTGTTGCTCAGAGAGGACGACTGGATCGCTCCCGACGCTATCGTTGCCGAGCTTGGCCTTCCTCTGTTTGTGAAACCCAATGCGAGTGGTAGCAGCTGCGGCGTTACGAAGGTGAAGAGTGCCGAGGAGTTGCCCGAGGCTATCTTCAAGGCCTTCGATGAGAGTTCCGAGGTGCTCGTGGAGGAGTTTATTGCAGGTCGAGAGATGGCTTGTGGTGTGCTCGTGACCTCCGAGAAGGAGTATCTGTTCCCCATTACTGAGGTGGTGGCCAAGAATGAGTTTTTCGACTATGAGGCCAAATACACTGCCGGTATGAGCGACGAGATTACCCCCGCAGAGATTGCACCCGAGATTGCTGAGAAGCTCCACGAGATGACCCTGGCGGCCTATAAGGCGTGTCGTTGCAAAGGACTTGCAAGGGTCGACTTTATTGTCACTCCTGAGGGTGAGCCCTATATGATTGAGATTAACACTATCCCCGGTATGAGCGGTGGTAGCATTGTGCCCAAGCAGATCAAGGCTGCGGGTATGACTATGACCGAGGTGCTCACACTCATAATCGAAGACGAGCTATGCAATCAATGATT
>JAGBYS010000262.1 GCA_017628675.1 Tidjanibacter sp. | reverse complement strand
ATTTTGAATTTCCTTTTGGCCCTTTTTGCCCCTTTTGGCCCTTTCTTGACTTAGGTCAGTTAGACCTTAGACCTTCGACTTTAGACAAAACAAAACGAGCGCACAGCCCCGCTGTGCGCTCGTTTTGTTTTATTGCTTGGTGCGACTAATACTTATAGCGCATCCACTTGAGAAGTTCCTTGAACGAGGGTTTCTTGCCGTACATAAAGACGCCCACGCGGTAGATCTTGCCCGCCAGCAGCACGATGGCCACGAAGGTTGCAACAAGCAGACCGATGGAGAGTGCCAGCTCCCAGCCGGGAACGCCATAGGGCAGGCGCACCATCATCACGATGGGCGAGGTGAAGGGTATCATACTGAACCAGAAGGCCAGAGGGCCGTTGGGCTCCTGCATAGCGCTCATCATCACAAACAGCGCCAGGATGAGGGGTACGGTGATGGGGAGTTGGAGGTTGTTGGTGTCCTTCTCGTTATCCACAGCGCTACCCACGGCTGCAAACATTGCGGCGTAGAGCAGGTAGCCACCGATGAAGTAGATGAGGAAGCCGCCGAGGATGCGCAACAGGTAGGCGGGGTTGGTGATGGTGGCCAGGAGCGACACCATCTCGCTATCCACTGCGGGCATCTGTGCCGCGCCGACCATAGCCATTGGGTCCATAGCCGCAGCCGAGCCGGCAGCTGCCATCATCTCGTCAAGACCCATAAGGTTGATTGCCGCACCTCCCACCACAAGGATGAAGACAACCCAGATGACAAACTGGGTGACCGCCACCGAGGCGATGCCGAGAATCTTGCCCATCATAAGCTGGAAGGGCCTGACGCTCGAAACCATCACCTCCATAACCTTGTTGCTCTTCTCCTCAATGACGCCCTGCATAACCATATTGCCATAGAGGAAGACGAACATATAGATCAGGAAGCCGAAGATGTAGGCCAGGGCGATGTTGAGCATCGAGGAGCTATCCTGGGTCTCGCCGCTCTCGTCAAGCTGTTTCACCTTGAGGGTCACATTGGTCTGGATCTCGGCCAGGATGGCGTCTATATCGTCGATGTTGTAGGCCTTGAGCTTCTCGGACTCAATGATGGAGGCTATCTGGTCGGCGATGGCGCTCTCGATGTCGATGGTCGAGGACTCATAGGTGAGAAGTTGCACATTGGAGGGGTTGGTGGCCACATCGCTACCAATGATCAGTATGCCGAAGGGGTTCGACTCGCCCTGCTGTGCGGTGAGCTCCTCGAGAGTCTTGTCGGAGGGGGTGAAGTCTATGGTGGAGCTATCCTCGAGCCTCTCGGCAATGAGGCCGCTCTGATCCACAACCAAAATCTCTTTCGCCTCGTCGCTCTGGATGTTCATCATCAGAGCCGGAACGAACATAATGCCCACCATAAGGATTGGCATCAGAATTGTGGTGAAGATAAAACTTTTTTTACGCACGCGCTCGTTGAACTCGCGACCTGCTATGATGGCTATTTTACTCATAATCGTCTTGCAGTACCTATTATTATATATATAATATATGTGTGTCCTTGCCTAAAGCTCGCCTGCCACAGCCCTAATGAAGATATCATTCATTGAGGGGATGACCTCACGGAAGGAGCGCAGGGAGGTGGTGTCGTTGATGAGCGATATGATGCTCTGGATGTCCTCGTCCTTGGGGATGTGGATCTTCAGGCTCGAGGAGTGCTGATTCTCGAGGGCCTCATCGTCCGAGGCGGAGCTGTCGAGCAGCGAGCAGGGGGCTTTGAGGAGCGCCTCACGCAGGGGGTCGCTCGGGCCGCGGAAGTCCACCTCGAAGATGTTGCAGCCGTGGGAGCGACGAATCTCGTCGAGTGAGCCGCTCAGGATGTTCTTGGACTTGTTGATGAGGGTTATGTGGTCGCAGACCTCCTCCACCGAGGACATATTGTGGGTGGAGAAGATGACGGTTGCGCCCTTGTCCTTGAGCTCGAGAATCTCCTGCTTGAGCAGGTTGGCATTTATGGGGTCGAAGCCGCTGAAGGGCTCGTCGAAGATCAGAAGCTCGGGCTCGTGGAGCACGGTGACGATGAACTGCACCTTCTGGGCCATACCCTTGGAGAGCTCGCTCACCTTCTTGTTCCACCAGCTCTCGATGCCGAACTTGATGAACCACCTCTTAAGTCGTGCGGTGGCCTCGGCCCTGGAGAGTCCCTTGAGGCGTGCGAAGTAGAGTGCCTGCTCGCCCACCTTCATTGACTTGTAAAGACCTCGTTCCTCGGGCAGGTAGCCGATGTTGGGCACATCCTCGGGTGCGAGAAGGTGGCCGTTGAACCACACCTGGCCCTTGTCGGGGGCGGTGATGCGGTTGATGATGCGGATGAGGGTTGTTTTGCCGGCGCCGTTGGGACCCAACAGACCATAGACCCCTCCGCGTGGTATTTCGAGCGACACATCGTCGAGTGCAGTGTGGCCGGAGAACTGTTTGGTGACCCTCTCGACCCTTATGAGTTCTTTCATATTCCTTGAAAAGTGTTTGTTATTTCCACAAAGATAGGAATTAATTTTGGCAGTTGTCTTTAGTTACAGGTTTTTTGACTACTTTTGGGGTAGGAATTAAAGAGAAAAGAGAAACAGATGTTATATCCACTGAGGTTTGTGCCTCTGATGAAAGAGGTAGTTTGGGGCGGCGAGCGATTGGCTCGCGCAGGTAAGAGTGTGCCCCGAGGTAAGAGCGCTTCACACATAGGCGAGAGCTGGGAGCTCTCGGGCCTTGAGGGCGACGAGTCGGTAGTGGCCGAGGGTGAGCTCTCGGGCAACACCATCACGGAGCTTGTGGAGGTCTATATGGGTGAGCTTGTGGGCGATAGGGTCTATAGCAAGTATGGCCTGGAGTTCCCTGTGCTCTTGAAGTTCATCGACACCCGCGATAGGCTCTCGGTGCAGGTGCACCCCTCGGATGAGTTTGCACAGCAGATGCACTCGGCACGAGGCAAGACCGAGATGTGGTATGTGGTGGATGCTGCCCCCGACGGCGCCATCTACCTCGACTTCTCGCGCTCGCTCACGGAGGAGGAGTACGACCAGGCGGTGGAGAATGGCACCATCGACTCGCTGCTGCACAAGAGGCTTGTGCACAAGGGCGAGGCCTTCCTGGTACCTGCCGGAACCATCCACTCCATCGGCGGAGGTGTGCTGCTGGCCGAGGTGCAGGAGACATCTGATATTACCTACCGCATCTACGATTGGGGTCGCAAGGACCTTCTGGGCCACCCCCGCGAACTGCACACCGCCTTGGCGGCGGAGGTTGTCAATCTCACCCCTCACAAGACACTCAACATCACCAAAGAGTCGGTCCGAAATGGTGCCGTGGAGCTGGCCGCTTGCGATGTCTTCTCGGTCAATCTGGTGGATGTGAAGGGGGCTGTGGAGCTCGACTATGCGCCGCTGGATAGTTTTGTGGCCTATATGTGTGTCGAGGGCGAGGTCACCATCAAAACTATGGGCGAGAGTGTCCACTTGGAGCAGTTGGGCACGGTGCTCATCCCTGCCGAGGCTACCGACTTGGTCATCTCGGGTAGTGGTAAACTTTTGGAAATTTACATTAAGGAGTAAAATGCAAGGTTTTTGAGGAGTGTAGGCTTGAGATTTACAATAAAAATGTTATATTTGTAAAAATAAGCTAACACAGAAACAAAAACCTACCTTATGATAAACGATTCTCAGCAGATGATACGGGGTCGCGTCATTCAGATTGTCGGTCCGGTCGTTGATGTGAGTTTCGAGTCGGAGTCGGAAGTGGTGCTGCCCGCCATTCACGATGCGGTGGAGATCATCCGCCCCGACGGCCGACGACTCATAGCAGAAATCCAACAACATATTGGCGAACAGAGTGTTCGTGCTGTGGCTATGGACTCCACCGACGGCTTGTGCCGTGGTGTGGAGGCCTTGTCGTACTATGCCCCCATCTCGATGCCCACGGGCGAGCAGATCAAGGGCCGACTTATGAATGTTGTGGGCGAGGCCATTGACGGCATCGGTGCTCTTGGCAAGGAGGGCTCGCTCCCCATCCACCGCGAGGCGCCCAAGTTTGAGGAGCTGGCCACCTCACAGGAGGTGCTCTACACGGGCATTAAGGTCATCGACCTGCTGGAACCTTATGTGAAGGGCGGCAAGGTGGGCCTCTTTGGTGGCGCAGGTGTGGGCAAGACGGTGCTCATTATGGAGCTCATCCGCAATGTGGCCAAGAAACTTGGCGGCTACTCGGTCTTCGCCGGTGTGGGCGAGCGTACCCGTGAGGGCAACGACCTGCTGAGGGAGATGATCGAGTCGGGCGTTATCCGCTATGGCGAGAAGTTCGAGGAGGGGATGAAAAAGGGCGATTGGGATCTCTCGGCCATTGACCCCGAGGAGCTTCAGAAGTCGCAGGCGACCCTTGTTTTTGGTCAGATGAACGAGCCCCCCGGTGCGCGTGCGTCGGTGGCACTCTCGGGCCTCACGGTGGCCGAATCTTTCCGCGACGGCGGCACAAACAGAGATATCCTTTTCTTTATTGATAATATTTTCCGCTTCACTCAGGCGGGCTCGGAGGTGTCGGCTCTGCTGGGCCGTATGCCCTCGGCTGTGGGCTATCAGCCCACCCTGGCAACCGAGATGGGTGCTATGCAGGAGCGAATCACCTCCACAAAGAGCGGTTCGATTACCTCCATCCAGGCGGTCTATGTCCCCGCCGATGACCTCACGGACCCCGCACCCGCAACAACCTTCACCCACCTCGACGCAACGACCGTTTTGAGCCGTAAGATTACCGAGATGGGTATCTACCCTGCGGTGGACCCCTTGGAGTCGACCTCTCGCATTCTGGACCCCAACATCGTGGGTGAGGAGCACTACACCACGGCTCAGCGGGTTAAGCAGATACTTCAGCGCAACAAGGAGTTGCAGGACATCATCTCGATTCTCGGTATGGAGGAGCTCTCGGAGGAGGATAAGACCATTGTCAATCGTGCCCGCAGGGTGCAGCGCTTCCTCTCGCAGCCCTTCTCGGTGGCCGAGCAGTTCACGGGCGTGAAGGGCGTTATGGTGTCGATTGAGGATACAATCAAGGGCTTCAGGATGATTCTCGATGGCGAGGTGGACCACCTGCCCGAGGCCTCGTTCCTCAATGTGGGCACCATCGAGGAGGCTATTGCCAAGGGTGAGGAGCTGCTTCGTAGAGCCTCTTCCAATAGCTAAGTTGTTAATTCTAAGGTAATAAACGGAATATGTTGTTGCGCATTATATCCCCAGTCGGCAACCTCTTTGAGGGCCAGGTGCAGAGGGTTTTGCTCCCAGGAGCGAAGGCCCCCTTTGTGGTGCTGCGCCACCACGCACCGCTCATCTCCTCGCTGACGGCAGGGCGCATTGCCTACACCGCCGAGGACGGCTCGGAGGGGGCGCTGGAGATTTCCGGCGGCTTTGTGGAGGTCAGGGACGATAGGGTAGTGGTGTGCACCGAGTAAAACAATTGATAAAGGTATTGTAGAACGATGAGTTTCAGAGTTATTAAAGGCTTATTTGAGGCGGCGTTGTTGCTCTATGGTGCGGCTATCGTGGCTGTGGAGAGGTTGTGGGCACCCGGCCTGCTGCCGCTCGGGTGGATAGCCCCCGCCTTTTTTGTGCTCTACGACGGAGCCTTCATCTGGCTCTTCGGAAGGTATGAGAGGATGAAACCCGAGAAGATAATGCTGGTGTCGATGGCTATGCGAGGAGTGAAGTTCCTGGCGGTGGCGGTGATGATGTTTGTGTGGACAGTGTTGGATCTGCCTCAGAGGGCACCCTTCCTGCTCTACCTCCTGGGCTTCTATGTGCTCTCTTCGCTGCTGGAGGGGTGGAGCACCTCGGCCTACAATAGAGAGAAAAAAGCGAAATAGAGGATATGAAACAACTTGTGCGTCACACGATTATGCTGCTTGCGGTGCTCCTATCGGGGGCTCTGTGGGACGGTGTGTGGGCACAAGAAGAGGTACAAATAGAGCCCGAGGAGGCTGTAGTGGAGAGCGAGGAGGCCGAGGTGGAGGCCGAAAAACTCGATGTCGTGGGGCTCATTTTTGACCACATAAGCGACGCCTACTCGTGGCACATTGCCACCTACAAGGGCCACCACATAGAGATTCCGCTGCTGTGCATTGTGCGCAGCCAGGAGGGTGATTGGCACCTGTTCTCCTCGTCGAAGGTGTCGCACGGCCACTCCCACGAGGGTTTTTACATTGCCCCCGAGGGCGAAAAGTGGGAGGGTAAGCTCGTGGCACGGGGTGTCGATGGCGAGGTGTATCGCCCGCTGGACCTCTCGCTCACGAAGAATGCCGCAGGTGTGCTCATAAACTCCCTGCTGGTGGTGGCGGTGATACTCGGCGTGGCAGGATGGTACAGGCGCCGCAAGTATAACATTTATGAGGTGCCCCGAGGCTTTGTGGGTGCCGTCGAGATGCTCATTATGAGCATTGAGGATGAGGTTATTCGCCCGGCGGTGGGCAAGGAGTACAAGCGCTACTCGCCCTACCTGCTCACGGCCTTCTTCTTCATCTTCGTGAATAACCTGATGGGTCTTGTCCCCACCTTCCCCGGTGGTGCGAACACCACGGGTAACATTGCCGTGACACTCATCCTGGCTCTGGCTACGATGTTCACGGTCAATGTCTTTGGCAATAAGGAGTACTGGAAGGAGATACTCTGGCCCAAGGTGCCCGTGTGGATGAAGTTCCCCATCCCCCTGATGCCCATCATTGAGCTCTTTGGCGTCATCTCGAAACCCTTTGCGCTCACCATCCGTCTGTTTGCCAACACGATGGCCGGCCATATGGTGATTCTCGCCCTAACGAGCCTGGTGTTTGTGTCGGTGAGTATGGGCACGACGATGAATATCGTGATGACCATCTTCTCGGTGCTGCTGACGGTCTTTATGCTGGTGTTGGAGATACTTGTGGCCTACATTCAGGCCTATGTCTTCACGATGCTCTCGTCGGTATTTGTGGGCCTCTCGCGCCCCGAGCACCACGAGGCCAAAAGGGAGAAAACAAAACACAAATAATAAAAATAATATTAAGCTAACTTTTTAACACACAAAAAATTATGATGGCATTTGTAACACTTATGCAGGCTGCCGGCCTTGGTGCTATGGTGGCTCCTTTGGCAGCTGCTCTGGCAGTATTTGCAGCCGCTTGGGGCATTGGTAAGATTGGCTCGAACGCTCTGGAGGCTATGGCTCGTCAGCCCGAGGCTGCAGGCTCGCTTCAGTCGGCGATGATCATTGCCGGTGGTCTTATTGAGGGTGCAACCCTGTTTGCTATTGTTGTCTGCTTGTTGGCAATCTAATAACCCAAAAACAGACCAACTATGTCGCTACTTACTCCCGATTTGGGACTCCTTTTCTGGATGCTCCTATCGTTCCTGATTGTCTTTGGGGCGCTGGCCAAGTTCGGCTTCCCAATCATTACGGGGATGGTAGATAGGCGTCGTGAGCACATCAACGAGGCTCTGCGCGCAGCCGACGAGGCTCGCGCAAAGCTCGAGGGTGTGGAGCAGGAGGCCCAGAGAATTATGGAAGAGGCTACACGGCGTTCGACCGACATCGTGGCTACGGCTGTGAGCGATGGTCAGCGCATTGTGGCTTCGGCCCACGAGAAGGCCGAAGCCGATTCGGCGGCCCGTATGGAGGCGGCAAGAAGACAGATTGAAATCGAAAAGGAGAAGGCCCTCGGGCAGATGCGCTCGACGGTGGCGATGCTCTCGGTGGATATTGCCGAGAAGGTTATGCGCACCCGTCTGGAGAGCGATGCCGAGGAGGGAGCACTCATCTCGCGCCTGCTGGATGAGGCCGAGGCACAAAACCAGAAGCCCCAATAACGGTAGGGGCCAGGAGAAAAAACGGACGGTATGAACGAGAGTTTGCTTGCGGGAAGGTATGCCAAAGCGCTTCTGAACCAGGCCCTTGAGGAGGGCGTGGCAGGGGAGCTGTACCCCATCCTCCGACACCTCTCGAGGAGCATACCGACGGCTGCGGGGTGGCGTGCAACGGTGGACAATCCGACCCTCTCGGAGGAGTTGCGTGCCCGATTTGTGGTGGCCCTGGCGGGTGTAACACCTCCAGAACTTCTTGTGAGATTCGTCGAGTTGATTTTTGCCCACAATCGTGAGGCCCTGCTGGGCGAGATGGCCCGAGCCTATGTGAGGCTCTACCGCCGTCACCAGGGTATAACCTATGCGAGGATTACCACTTCCCGAGAGTTGACTCCCGCAACCATTGAGCAACTCCGCGGGGTGCTGACCGAGAGGTTTGGAGGCCAAGTGGAGTTGGAGATTATTGTTGATGCAGGGCTTATTGGAGGCTTTGTGGTGAGGGTGGATGGGCGCCAGATGGACGCCTCCATCAAGGGCCAATTGGAGCGCATCCGTCGCCAGTTTGCCGGCAAAAACAAGGCTATTGTATAGAAGAGAGAAAAGAATATATAGACAAGCATAAATATGGCAGAGATTAAACCCAGCGAGGTCTCGCGCGTGCTGCAGGAGCAGCTTGCGGGGGTGGATACCTCGCTCAAGTATGAGGAGATGGGCACCGTCTTGCAGGTGAGCGACGGCGTGGCCCGCATCTACGGACTCGAGTGCGCCGAGGCAGGCGAGCTCTTGGAGTTCGAGGGCGGTGTGACGGGCGTTGTTATGAACCTCGAGGAGGACAATGTGGGTGCCGTGTTGTTTGGCTCCTCGGAGATGGTCAAGGAGGGCTTCGAGGTGCGTCGCACCCATAGGATTGCCTCTGTGATGGTGAGCGAGGAGATGGTCGGCAGGGTGCTCAACCCCCTGGGCGAGCCCATCGATGGCCGAGGAGAGATTGGTGGCCAGAAGTTTGAGATGCCTCTGGAGCGCAAGGCTCCGGGTGTGGTCTTCCGCCAGCCCGTGAGTGAGCCTCTGCAGACGGGACTGAAGGCGGTGGATGCGATGATCCCCATCGGTAGGGGTCAGCGCGAGCTCATCATTGGCGACAGGCAGACGGGCAAGACGGCCATTGCCATCGATACCATCCTGAATCAGCGTGCGGGTTACCTCCGTGGTGAGCCTGTCTATTGCATCTATGTCGCTGTGGGTCAGAAGGGCTCCACGGTGGCCAACATCGTCAACACCCTGCGCGAGAAGGGGGCTATGGACTACACTATTGTTGTAGCAGCAACCGCCTCCGATCCCGCCGCAATGCAATATTTTGCCCCCTTTGCGGGTGCGGCCATTGGCGAATACTTCCGCGATACGGGCCGCCACGCACTTGTGGTCTACGACGACCTGTCGAAGCAGGCCGTGGCCTATCGTGAGGTGTCGCTCATCCTGCGTCGCCCCTCGGGTAGGGAGGCCTATCCGGGCGATATCTTCTACCTCCACTCGCGCCTTCTGGAGAGGGCTGCCAAGATTATTGGCCGCACGGAGGTTGCCGAGAAGATGAACGACCTTCCCGAGTCGCTGGTGGGTCGTGTCAAGGGTGGCGGCTCGCTCACCGCACTGCCCATTATTGAGACCCAGGCGGGCGATGTGTCGGCCTACATCCCCACCAATGTGATCGCCATTACGGATGGTCAGATTTTCCTTGCCAGCGACCTCTTCAACCAGGGTATCAGGCCCGCCATCAATGTCGGCATCTCGGTGTCGAGGGTGGGTGGTAACGCCCAGATTAAGTCGATGAAGAGGGTGGCAGGTACGCTCAAGATTGACCAGGCTCAATATCGTGAGTTGGAGGCCTTTACGAAATTCGGTGGCGACCTGGATCCCGTGACCGCCTATGTGATTGACAAGGGTAAAAAGAATACCCAACTGCTCATTCAGCCCCAATACTCGCCACTGCCCGTGGAGGAGCAGATTGCGGTGCTCTACGCCGGTGTGAACGGCCTTCTCAAGGGTGTGGATGTGACCCGTGTGAGAGATTTCGAGAGAGCCTTCCTGGACACTCTGAGGGCATCCTATAAGGAGAGCGTTCTGGAGCCACTTGCCTCGGGCGTGGTCGATGAGACCGTTTCGGAGGCGCTCGAAAGGGTGGCTCGCGAAGTTATCGAGTCGTTAAAATAGAAATAGAATAACCAAGAAAAAGTTACCGTGTCGTCGCTCAAGGAGATAAAGGAACGCATTGGGTCTGTGCGCACTACGCGCAAGATCACCTCGGCTATGAAGATGGTTGCGGCCGCCAAACTGCACCGCTCACAGCGCGAGATGGGGGCCCTTGTGCCCTACTCCGAGGAGCTTCACGCAATGGTTGGACACCTGGCCTCGGGTGAGGGTGTGGGCACCATTCCGCTGGCCCAGAAGAGAGAGGTGCAGAGGGTGACGGTGGTGGGCTTTGCCTCCAATACGACCTTCTGTGGTGCCTACAATAGCAATGTCGGTCGCCAGATTGTGGCGCTCCTCGAGGGCGAATATGGTGCCATTGTGCCCGAAAACAGGAGGGTGGTGGCCTATGGTCGCCGACTCTCCGTGGAGCTCGAACGACACAAGGTGGCACACGAGGTGGGCGACGATGTGCTTGCGGAAAAGCCTAACTATCAAGCTTATAGAGCGATTGTAGAGGAACTTGTAGAGGAGTTTTTGGAGGGGCGAACAGACCGCATCGTGGTGGTCTATCACAAGTTTCTTTCGCCCGGAACGCAGAGGCTTGTGGCCGAAACACTTCTGCCCATCGAACTTCCTTCGGGAGGGGATGAGGCGTGTGCTTGGGCGAGTACAGATTACATTCTCGAGCCCACTCGAGAGGCTCTTCTGGAGGAGATTGTGCCCCGCGAGGTGACCCTCCGACTCTTCACGGCGGCTCTCTCGGCTGTGGCCTCGGAGCACGCTGCCCGTATGATGGCTATGCAGCTTGCAACGGACAATGCCGACGAACTCATTGCCTCGCTTTCGCTCGAATATAACAAGCAACGCCAGCAGGCCATCACCACCGAACTGCTGGATATGATGGGTGGCCAGAGAGGGGAGTAGTCTTTGGGGGGGTGTAAGGTGATGCACCTTTGGCCTGAAATTCCCCAGCCACTTTCACTAAACTCTCCCCGCGGGATTCTAACTTGTTGAATTATCGTGCGATTGTGGGTGTTTTCAATGTTCTGATTTTCCCATATAACAGGTATATTTTTCCTTATCGAGTAAAAAATAGCTCCAAAAAAGCGTAAAAGTTGCCCTGAAATAGGGCTCTTTTTTGTCGAATTTGTATATTTGCCCCATAATCCAAACAATCCTCCCCGAGCCGCCAAAGTGTGTGGCTTGGATTCTCAAACAGATATCGAAATGGGCGAACATAAGCAACAGCACTTGGTGGTTGATTTCGAGAGCATCGTCAAGTCAAAAGATCTCGATATTGCCTCGAGTTTCAGGTTTTTTGAACTCAGGGCCGAAGATGAGTTTGTGTCGAATATGGTCGATCGTGCACTCCACCTGAAAGATGTGGTTATGGTGTGGATCTGTCGCACGGGCAACCTCGTGGTGTCGATCGATGGAACGAGCCACATCCTGGCCGCAGGTCAGATGATGGTGCTCTTTGCAAGCACTTTTTGTCGCTTCTCGTCCATCTCGCCCGACTTCGTTGCAGACGCCATTATCGGCCGTGTGACCCACGAAAATTCGGTTGACAGCATAGTCGGAACCTTCCCCCGTGTGCGCCAGATGCCCGTTGTGTCGCTCCTCAAGCAGGAGAACCAAACTATCTCGGCACTAATGCGTTATGTGGACTGCACCTCGCGCAACTCGCTCAATCACTCGCGTGACGATATCGACAACAACATCCTCTCGCTGCTCCGCTCGGAGTTGGTGGATATCTTCCTGCACCGCAACCTGGCCGTCAGGGAGGCGACCGCCGATGAGCAGCTCGTCAAGAGGTTCAATATGCTCCTGGCTGTGCACAGCTTCGAGCACCGAGATGTGGAGCACTACGCCGCTGAGTTCAACCTCCCACCCAAGAGGTTTGCGGCAAAGGTGAAGAGGGTTACGGGCACAACCCCGTCGGACCTGATTGCCTCGGCTGTTGTGCGCAACGCCAAGAAACTGCTCGTCAGCACCGAGCTCAGTTCGGCGGAGATTGCCGAGAAACTCAACTTCTCGACCCCTTCGTTCTTCTGCCGCTACTTCAAGCGCTATGCGGGTACCACGCCCCAGGAGTGGCGAGTGCGTAGTACATCGTACTAATCCTCCGCAAGGA
The DNA here is from genome assembly GCA_017628675.1 of Tidjanibacter sp. Classification (GTDB taxonomy): domain Bacteria; phylum Bacteroidota; class Bacteroidia; order Bacteroidales; family Rikenellaceae; genus Tidjanibacter. The sequence goes on along the minus strand of JAGBYS010000262.1, from coordinate 7,730 downwards.
GAAAAAATATTGCATCGCGGGCTACGGTTTTGTGGCCCGCGTTTGCTCTCTGATCGGGTCGCCCAATGTGCTTTCTCTCAAAGTGTGGATGTGCAATATGGTTGTTTGGTGTGTGCATAAATTCCGTAGGGGGGGTGTTTTTATTACCGAAGTAGTATTTTTTAACATAGTTAAGTAAGAAAAAGGAATATTTTTGCTACCTTTGGAACAGCGTCGCATTACAAAAACGGGTTGTCCGCAGGGGTGCCCATTTCGGCGGGTTGGTTAGTGAACAAGAGCCTCTTGAGAGCGGCATAAAATGAGTGTGTAAAAGAAGGGGTCGAAAGGCTCCGAAAAATATTGAGTGAGAGTGAAAAAATTCGTGTGTTTCGACGCGTGCGCGCGTGAGTGTGCGATGCGTACGCGTGAGCAGCAAAGAGCCGAAGGGCTTGTTGGCTAAGGGGTGCCCCCTATGTCAGCAGGGTCTTCGTTTTTTTGTGCCCGACACAGACGAAAGAGAGTCCACCAAGAGAATAGAAACTGAGAGAATGAGCGTGTTGAGGAGAGTGATACTTCTTTTTGTCGCGATGGCAGCATCGGCGGCTTCGCTTCTGGCCCAAAAGCAGGATGGGCTCCAGAAGTCGGAGGTCGTTGTCTACTATCGTCACGACAAGTACTCCATCGACCGCACCTATATGACCAACCAGGAGGCCTTCAACACCCTGGATAGCATCTTCCTCCACTACGGCAACGCCATCGACAGCATCTCCATCATCTCCCACGCCTCGCCCGAGGGCCGTCACTACTACAATATGTGGCTCTCCAAGCAGCGTGCCAACAGTATGAAGGGCTTCCTGAGGGTTAAGTACCCCACCGTGGACTTCTCCAACCTGAAGACCTACCCCCGAGGTGAGGACTTCCAGGGCCTTGTGGAGATGGTCGAGGCCGACAAGAATGTGCCCTACCGCAAGGAGGTGCTCGCCATCCTGAACAATAAATCGCTCCACGCCGATAAGCGTATGGAGGAGCTCTATAAGCTGCGCGGAGGTGTCAGCTACAGCTACATCAAGCGTCAGATTCTTCCCTGGTTGCGTACCGCAACAACCTGCATCATCTACTACAACCGTGAGGCCATCGAGGCACAGGAGGTGATCGCCGAGGCAGCCAAGCAGGAGATTATCATCGACGAGCGCGAGGACGGCAAGGCCTCCGTGCTGGTGCCCTATGTGCCCGAGCCCGCACAACCCACCTTTACGCCCGCCCAGGAGGAGGCTCCCACCGAGCAGCCCACCGAGGTTGTGACTCCCGCCCCCGAGGAGGTTGTTGAGCAGCCCGCCGAGGAGGTGATCCCCACCGAGGAGGAGCAGCAGAGCCAGGGTGTCAAGGAGCGTGACTCCTCCACCATAGACTACCTCGTGGCTGCCAAAACGAACCTTCTGTTTGACGCTGTGGGTGCTGTGAATGTGGCAGCCGAGATACCCATCGGCAACCGCTACTCGGTGGAGGGCAGTTGGACCTTCCCCTGGTATGTGCCCGAGGATTGGGATTGGTGCTACCAGCTGTTGTGGGGCGATGTGTCGGGCCGCTACTGGCTCGGCGAGCGCACGAGGGAGAATAGGCTGTTGGGCCACTTCGTGGGCCTCTATGCGGGTGGTGGTCTTTATGACTTCCAGTGGCGCAGCACCGACGGCTACCAGGGTGAGTTCTTCCTGGCGGCAGGTGTGAGCTACGGCTACACTATGAGGATGAAGAACAACTGGAGGTTCGAGTTCGAGTTTGGCCTCGGCTACCTCCGCAGCAACTACCGCCACTACTACCACATAACCGAGCCCGACGGCAAGGAGACCCTCATCCGCGACCGCGTGACTGGTGTGTTCGGCTATTGGGGCCCCACCAGGGCGCGCATATCGCTGGTTGTGCCCATCGAGTGGAGCGTTGAAAGGTGAGAGTTGAAAGTTGAAAGTTGAAAATTCCGAAATAAAACGACAGGAAGAGTATAAGCATAAGGTTACAGAGATACGAAGTATCTCACTAAAAATTTTTTGCGGAGCTTTTTTATAAAAAAGCGACAAAGAACAAGAACGAAAAAACAAAAAATGAGGTTGAGAAGGAAAATATGGAGTATGGTTGCTCTGCTGATGGTTATGCTGTCGGCGGGTTGCCATCGTCGTCCTCTGGAGGAGATGGACGACAGCCTCTATCTCGACCTCAAGCTCGACCTGAGCGTACAGAATATTGAGGGTGGTCAGTTGCGTAAGCCCGAGCTTATGAGGGTGCTCTTCTACGATGCCGAGACCCTGGAGTTCGTGTCGGACGACTATGTGCTGCCCGAGGGTGGTTACATCAACGCTCTGCCCGGCAAGTATAAGATGCTGGTCTATAACTTCGACACGGAGTCGACCATCATTCGTGGCGATAGGAATGTGGGCGAGATTGAGGCCTACACGAGTGAGATTCCCACGAGCACCCGTGCCAACCTGCTCACCAAGCTCAAGGCGGCTGCCACGAAACCATCGTTCATTGCTCCCGACCCCGAGGCTCTGATTGTCTATGAGCCCGACCACCTGCTTGTGGCTAGGGAGGATGTGGAGATTGTGCGCCGCACGGGCACCCAGACGCTCTATGCGGATGCGTCGAGCATTGTGGAGACCTACTACCTGGGTGTGAAGCTGAACAATAAGGGCCACCTGGCGAGCGCACAGGCGCTGCTGTCGGGCCAGGCCAAGAGTAATACCTTCGGTTTTGAGGGCGGCGTGAGCAAGGAGAGCGTCATCCTCTACTTCGATATGTTCTCGGGTGTGAACGAGAAGGAGGGCGATGTGGATGTGCTGCAGGCGACCTTCAACACCTTCGGTAAGTTGCCCGAGGAGGTGTCGCACCTGTGGCTCACCATTGTTGTGACCAACACCAACGGCGAGACCGTCACCTGGCAGAAGGACATCACCGATGAGTTCAACAACAACCCCGACAAGTACATATACATTGAGGAGCCACCTATCGATGTGCCCATCCCGCCGACGCCGCCGAGCAGTGGTGGTGGCTTCCAGCCCACGGTAGGCGAGTGGGAAGAGGAGAACTACGACATTGCGATTTAGCGAGAAATAAATAACAACAAAATAACAACAAACAACTAAACAAAAAAAGCGTATGAAAAAGTTAATGATTATTGCAATGGGTGCAGCCTTGGCGCTGACCGCTTGCGTGAACAACGAGATGGTGGACGACGCCGCTCCCAAGGAGGTATCGTTCAAAGGCTTCAACCTGGGCGAGAGCACTCGTGCTACTTTCGAGGGCACCGAGTTTATGGTCTATGCACAGTTCTCCAACATTGGTGATGTTAGCGACTACATCAACTTCTGGGGCAATGCTCCCACGGAGATTACCAAGCAGACCGTGGATGAAAATGATGTTTGGAAGGTAAACGAGACCACCAAGTACTATTGGCCCAAGGCCGGTGCTGTTTCCTTCTGGGGCTACTATCCCAAAAGCCAGGGCGGTGTTACTTTCGACAATGTGAATGGCGTTAAGGTTGCCGGCGTGAGCGCCGCAGAGGCCGCTGTGCTTATGCTCGCAGACCCCGCACAGTCGAAGCTCAAAACTGCCAACTCCGTACCTATGGTCTTCAAGCACGCAGGTGCGCAGGTAATCTTCCGCGCTGCTAATGCAAGTGTTGATGCTGGTTTCGATCTCACTATCAACGATGTTGCCATCTCGAATGTTTCGGCCGAGGCCGACTACCAGTGGAGTGGATGGAGCAACTGGAATACAACCCCTACCACCATCAAGGCTGACAACGACAAGGTTATCGCCAATAAGGAGCTCAACACCACCGACCTCTATGTCTTCAATGTTATTCCTCAGGCTCTGAATGTTACTGGTGTTACTGGTGGCGCAAAGGTGATCACCATCAACTACACCGTTAAGGACAACAACGCAGGCTACACCTACACCGCAACTGCTACTCTCGATGCAACCGAGTGGAAGGTGAACACCAAGCACTACTACAATGTGACCTTCAACTTCACCGCAGGTGAGGAGATCCTCTTCGCTCCCGTGACCACTGATTGGGTATCCGAGAACAAAGATTACACCGTTGCAGACTAAAATCGCAATAATTAGATAACTAAACGATAAAAATTTAACCTCGCTATGAAAAAATTATTTACATTTGCAGTAATGGTAGCCGCTGTGCTCACCAGCTGTGTGAATAGTGTAGAGGTGCCCGACGCTCAGGAGGAGCTCACCTTCCAGGCTGTGGCCTACAAGTCGCAGGCCGGCCGTGCTCCCCAGTATGGCCCTATGACGGGTGCTGCTTACAACAACGCAGAGCACTTTGGTGCTTATGCTTTCCACTCGACTGCCGCTTGGAGCGATAGCTACACCCCCGCAACCTATATGAACAATGTGGACATCTCGCTCGTGGGTAGTGATTGGAAAAATAAGGATCGCTCCTACCACTGGCCCAAGACCGGTCAGCTCTCGTTCGTATGCTACTCGCCCTATGAGTTTGGCACAGGTACGCTGAGCGCAACCGCCACCAAGGGTATCAAGATTGATGGCTTCACCGCCACCAACGACCTCGACGAGCAGGTAGACCTTATGACTATGGATGTCCTGAAGGATCAGACCAAGGATGGTGGCAAGGTTGAGGCTGCGTTCAAACACATCCTCTCGCAGATTGTCTTCACTGTGGCTCCCAAGGAGGACCTCTCGGAGAGCGTTAAGAGCATCACCCTCGATGGTCTTGTGCTGAAGGCTGTGGATACCAAGGCAAACTACGCTCAGACCGATGCGACCGTAGCATCCGGTGCGTGGAGCAACCACACCACCGAGGCAGACTACACCTTCCTCACCGATCCTCAGAGTGTGTCGGTAAGCAGCACTACCGCCGTGAATGTGGGCAATGCTGCAATCGTCATTCCCCAGGCTTGCCTCAATTACGAGGTGCTCGTTAGCTACACCATCACCTACCACGGTGATGCACAGGATGTGGTGGCGAATGCTTCGGTTAAGATTGCAACTCCTTCGTGGGATAAGGGCCTCAAGTATGTCTATAACCTCCAGATTGGCCTTGGTGACGAGATTATCTTCACTCCTTCGATTCCTGCAGATTGGACTGCCGGCACCGGTGCTGACATCTCGATTGGCTAATCGACCCCAGACGAAAACAAACAAAACAACATAAACAAACAACAAACTAATTAACACACAAAACACTATGAAAAAACTTTTCGCAATTGCAGCCGTGGTAGCAGTAGCTCTTACCAGCTGCGTAGAGAATGAGGTTGTCACCCCCGCAGGTGAGATCGCGTTCAAGGACTTCACCCTCTCGAGCAAGGCACTCATCCTGCCCGGTTCGACCGCAGAGGAGGCTCTGCCCACAACTTGCGCTTTCGGTGCTTATGCACTCTATCAGGGTCTTTACGAGAGCGTTAACGACGAGCACGCTGTTGACGCAGACTACACCACCGACGACGCAATCTATGTAGACGGTCTTGAGGTTAAACACGATGGCAGCCAGTGGGCTTACGATGTAGCTCAGTATTGGCCTACCGACACCAACGACCTCCTCGACTTCTATGCTTACTATCCTTTCAATGCAAGCGTTGCTTCGTGGGATACCACCAACAACTGTGTAGCTCTGACCGCCGCTCAGCTTGGTACCACCCTCAACGACCAGACCGACTGGATGGTTACTACCCCCGTTTTGGGCAAGAACTCGGATAACGCAGCAACTGGTGTAGGTATCGTTTTCAAACACATCACCAGTATGGTAGTTTTCAAAGCTATCGATGTTACTCCCGAGGCTCGTTACCAGAACCTTATCACCATCAAATCTATCGAGGTTAAACAGGCTGCTTACGCTGGTAACTACACCGCTGCAACTTGGACCGCTGACGGTGCAAGCCGCGCAGATGTTGTTGTTTACAACGACGCTATTGCCGTTCCTACCGCTGCCGCTGCTGATGTAACTACCGCTACCGTTGACGGTGGTGCAGTTATCGTAGTTCCCGAGACTATGCAGGACGCTACCGAGTTCGTTGTTACCTACGACCTCAAAGAGTCGGCTGACCACGTAATCGCTGCTGAGACCGGCGTTACCGCTACCATCAAGGTTAAAGACCTCACCGCTGCTTGGCAGGCTGGTAAGAAGTATGTTTACACCATCAACTTCGACCTTATCGGTGGTGGTGTAGGTGGCGACGACGAGCTGCTGAAAGAGATTACCTTCGTTCCCACCGTTAGTCCTTGGGAAGAGGTTGTTGGCGGCGCACCCGCAATCTAATTTTGCCTTGGCGTAGAATACTACGCACATAAGACGACAAAATTTTCATACGACTTTAGCTTTGGGGAGGGTGATACCTCCCCAGAGCACAATTTTTTTCGGGGCGAGAGAGTCTCTATAAATATATAAATAGGTATAGAACTGTGAGAAGAAGAGCATTTATATGGGTGGTATTGTGCGCAGTGGCCGCACTCCTCGGGGGGTGTGTCCTCGGCCACGATGTGACAACCGATGAGCCCGTGGAGCTCCGCTGTCGTCCCGTGATGAGCCCTGGGCTCCGAGGCGCAGATGTCGCAAACCAGATGACCTCGGGATTCGATCAGCTCTTCCCCGCAGAGACCAACATCGGACTCTGGGCCTACTCGCTGCCTCGTGACAAGCAGTGGGAGATATTCTCGCCCGACGCCGAGAAGTTCCTCCCCGTCACAACCTTCACACACAACGCCGAGGACGGACTCTGGTATCCGCCCACCAGGGTCGATTGGAAATACTCCGCCTCGCTCACAATCCTCGCCTATGCGCCCCGTGAGCAGGCAGTCAGCTTCGACAAAAAGCGAGGACTCATCGTCGAGGGCTACGACTCCGAGGCGAAACACAACATCGACCTGATGTACACCGACTTCCTGGCCGACCTCCACTGCGAAAATAACCGTCTGGGCGTCTATTTGCCCTTCTATCACGCACTTGCAGCGGTAGATGTGAAGGTGTCGACAACCCTCACCATCCCCGGCTCCATCGCCATCCGAGGCGTCTATCTCGAGCAGATTGCCACCCGTGGCGACTTCTTCTCCCATCCCGACCCCGTGTGGTACCCCGCCGAGGAGAAGCAGACCGTTGCCCTCTACACCAACGACGCCGAGGGGTGGGTACTGCCCCAGAACAATGGCGAGGTCATCAGCGGCAGCACACGCTATCTCATCCCACAGATGGGCCTCACACGAGTGGTTGTGGTTGCGGATGTTATGCAGGGCGGTATGATTGCCCCCGAACAACGCTTCGTGACCGACGATGTGCGCTTCATCTGGGAGCCCGGCCGCCACTACACCTACAGCCTCAATATCACAGCCAAGAGCCTCCACTTCGAGGAGCCCAACCCCGAGGAGTATCAATAGCCCGCAAGGGGCGCTCGCTACAGCCGTAAATGGCACAAAATGTGACATTTTCATCCCCAAAATCCAAAATTTTGAATTTTGAATTTTGCATTTTGCATTTTATATGTATCTTTGTGCGCTCAAAAGGAGCAAAAGAGGCCCAGATGGCGGAATCGGTAGACGCGTTGGTCTCAAACACCAATAGGGAAACCTGTGCCGGTTCGACCCCGGCTCTGGGTACGAAAAGAGGAAGATGAAAGTCTTCCTCTTTTTCGTTTACCCTTCGCCGTGCTCGTTGCTCCTGTGGCGGCTCGGCAGACTTGTCTGCGCTCTGCAAATGTGCAGTGTTGCTGCGCAACATTAGAATCTTAATT
>JAGBYS010000261.1 GCA_017628675.1 Tidjanibacter sp. | reverse complement strand
TGGGCACCGACTCTTTTGTGTTGTGTATTTTTTTGAGTTGTTATTTGCGGGAGCGGAAGTTCTCGAGCGTTATTGCGGTGGCAATGGCCACATTGAGCGACTCGCTACCACGACGGTCGGCGGGGTAGGGCGGGATGAAGAGGCGGTCGGATACGCACTCCAGCACGGGGGCGCTCACCCCTTTGCCCTCGTTGCCCATAACGACAATGCCGCCTTTGTTAAGAGGTGTGGTGTGGATGTCCTTTCCGTCGAGGGTTGTGGCATAGATGGCGACACCCTTCTGGCGGGCACCACGGAGCCACTCCACAAGTGGCGTGTAGGTTACCTCCACCCTCAGCAGTGCGCCCATAGTTGCCTGCACCACCTTGGGGGCCCAACAGTCGGCCGTGGTGGGGGAGCAGACGATGTGGCGTATGCCATACCAGTCGGCCGTGCGGATGATGGTGCCGAGGTTGCCCGGGTCTTGGACCTCGTCGAGGCAGAGCACAAGCTCGTTGGTGGTGGGGGTGGGCGTCTGACGCTCGGGGATGCGCACCAGGGCCAGCGAGCGAGGAGCACTCTTAAGGAGTGTCATTCGCTCCATCTCCTTGGCTATAACAATCTCTGCACCAGAGGCATTTACCTTGCTCCCCTCGGTCACAAAGAGTCGCTGAATGATCCATTTGCGGTTGTCGATAATCTCGCCTACGAGTTTGTCGCCCTCGGCCAGAAAGAGTCCGTGGGCGGTGCGTCCCTGCTTGTCGGCAAGGGAGCGTATGAGTTGAAAATCTGCCTTTGTAACCATCTTGAGTGTTGCTATTTTTGGATGATCTGCACCTCGTAGACCTTGTTCCAGTTCTTGCCCGTGAGCCAGATGCGACCCGTGGCGGGGTCGTAGGCTATGCCGTTGAGCACATCGGTTCTGTAGCTCACATCGGCGGGCGACTGGAGCTCGGAGAGGTCAATTATGCCGACCACCTTGCCTGTGGCGGGGTCTATGCGGATGATGTCGGTCGTCAGATAGATGTTGGCCCAAATCTCGCCATCGATCCACTCGAGCTCGTTGATGTTGCGGACCCTCTGACCGCCGAGTGTAACCTTCAGCTCCCCTATGGGGTTGAAACTCTTGGGGTCGCGGATGGTTATCTTGTCCGAGCCGTCACTCATATAGAGCAGCTTGCCATCGGTGGTGAGTCCCCAACCCTCGCCCTGATAGTCATACTCCCTGAGCTTGCGGAGCGTCTGGCGGTCATACACGAAGGCCTTGCCCTCGCGCCAGGTGAGCTGGAAAATCTCGTCGCCAAGGAGCGTTATGCCCTCGCCGAAGTACTTGCTCGCCAGAGAGATGCTCTTGGTTGCCTCGCCCGTCAGGGGGTTGATGATCTGGAGCCTTGAGGAGCCGTTGCCACCCGTGCCCTCCCAGAAGAGCCCGTCGGCATATTGGAAGCCCTGGGTGTAGGCGGAGGTGGAGTGGGGTAGCTCGGTTACGATATTGAAGGTGTAGTAGCTCACGCCGCTCTGCTTTGGGGGGCGCTGAGAGTTGCTGGCTCGCTTTTGTGTGGTTCCCTGGCAGCCGCAAGCCATCGTTGAGAGTGCCAAGAGTACTATAAAGAGTCTATGTTTCATAAAAAAGGTGCTTCAGATGATTACAAAGATAGCAAAAATTGGTATATTTGTGGCAAATAAACTCTAAAAACGATTTTCCTATGCTTACACTCAAGCAACTTCGCGATGATAAGGAGTTGGCAATCAAGCGTCTGGCCAAGAAAGGCGTGGATGCTCGTGAGGCCATCGACCGCATCATTGCACTCGACGATGCTCGCAAAGAGCAACAGCAAATACTCGATAAGAACTTGGCCGAGCAGAACGCTGCCGCCAAACAGATAGGCGCACTCTTCGCTCAGGGTAAGCGCGACGAGGCCGAGGCCATCAAACTCCGCACCTCCCAGCTCAAGGAGGAGAGCCGTCAGCTCGACGCCGAGCTGAAGGAGACCACCGAGAAGCTCAATGCCGAGATTGTGCTCCTGCCCAACTTCCCCGCAGAGATTGTACCCGAGGGCCGCACGGCCGAGGACAACCTGGTGGTTAAGCAGGGTGGCGAGATTCCCACCCTCGGCGAGGGCGCACTGCCCCACTGGGAGCTGGCCGCAAAGTATGACATCATCGACTTTGAGCTCGGCGTGAAACTCACCGGTGCAGGTTTCCCCGTCTATAAGGGCAAAGGTGCCGCTCTGCAGCGTGCGCTGATTACCTACTTCCTCGACCAGAACACCGAGGCCGGCTACCTGGAGGTTCTGCCCCCCATTATGGTCAATGAGGCTTCGGGCTTCGGCACAGGTCAGCTGCCCGATAAGGAGGGTCAGATGTACCACGCCACGGCCGACAACTTCTATATGGTCCCCACTGCGGAGGTGCCCGTTACCAACATCTACCGCGACTGCATCGTGGATGAGCGAGAGCTCCCCATCCGCCTTACTGCCTACACCCCCTGCTTCCGTCGTGAGGCCGGCTCGTATGGTAAGGATGTGAGGGGTCTGAACCGTCTGCACCAGTTCGACAAGGTTGAGATCGTGCGCATCAACCACCCCGACAGCTCCTATGAGGCTCTCGACCAGATGGTGGCACACGTGGAGAAGCTCGTTGCGGCTCTGGGCCTTCCCTACCGCATCTTGCGTCTTTGCGGTGGCGATATGAGCTTCACCTCGGCTCTCACATACGACTTTGAGGTCTACTCGGCAGCGCAGGGTAGGTGGCTGGAGGTTTCGAGCGTGTCGAACTTCGAGTCGTTCCAGGCCAACCGCCTCAAACTCCGCTACCGCACCGAGAATAAGAAGACCGCTCTGTGTCACACCCTCAATGGTAGCTCGCTGGCTCTGCCCCGTATCGTGGCAGCCCTTCTGGAGAACAACCAGACTCCCGAGGGTATCGTAGTGCCCGAGGTGCTGCGTCCCTACCTGAGGTTCGACCTCATTGACGGCAAATAGTCCCACTTGGAGGATAGTCGGTGTTATGCGCAGAAACTCTCGTCGTACCTAATTTTTGGTAGGGTTTGTGTAAAATAAAATCACAAAGAGAGTGCGGGGTAACAAATTTTGATTATCTTTGCGTTACTTTTAATAGAGAACACACACATTAAACCTTTTTAAAGAAACAACTATGGCTTACAAAATTGATCCCGACAAATGTGTAGCTTGTGGTAGCTGCATCGGTGAGTGCCCCGTAGAGGCTATCTCGGCTGGCGATGTTTATGTTATCGACGCTGATACTTGTATCGAGTGCGGTAGCTGTGCAGATGTTTGCCCCAATGAGGCTATCTCGTTGTAATTGACGGACAACACACGCAATAGAGAAGGGTGACTCGGTCGAGTCACCCGTCTCTATTTTTTACCTC
>JAGBYS010000260.1 GCA_017628675.1 Tidjanibacter sp. | reverse complement strand
CTTAACAAAATCCTCGCAAAGAAACAGAAATAACGGGCGCTTTTCGCACCAAACTTCAGAGAGCGAGTTCCTCACCTACGATAAGTAGGCTGCGGACTCGCTCCTTTGTTTGTCACAAAAATCCCTCCGTTATTTCTGTTTCTTTTTTTTCAAAGGGGCCCGCTTTCTTGTGCGCCGTGTATTTATCTCGCTATTTGGTTTCTTAGGGTTATGGCGGAGCCGCCTTTTTCGCAAGCCTTGAAATCCCTCCGTTATTTCTGCTTCTTTTTTATGTATATTCCCCCTCTAAGTTAGAGGGGGTGTCACGAAGTGACGGGGGCGTGTGTCTGAGAGCGGTCTATGAGTGCTTCACTCTTGTTCGCGGTTGCGGTAGTGATAGGCCGGTTTCGCAATTTGGAGAAAAAATCTTATCTTTGGAGTTCCATTGCGCCACTTGTGTGGTGCGAGGTTTGCAGGTAGGAAATTAATGCTTAAAAATAGACAGGATATTATGACAAAAGAATTTCAGAGTTTTGCCCGCTCGGAGGGTATCTCGTCGCTCGATTTGCATCGCTACAAGTCGATGCTCGACAGCTATGTGTCGCCCACCATCATCGAGGAGCGCAGCCTCAATGTGGCCCAGATGGATGTCTTCTCGAGGCTTATGATGGACCGTATCATCTTCCTCGGCGCCCCCATCAACGACGATGTGGCCAACATCATCCAGGCGCAGCTGCTCTTCCTGGAGATGACCGACCCCGAGAGGGATGTGCAGATCTACATCAACTCGCCCGGTGGTAGTGTCTATGCCGGCCTGGGTATCTACGACACTATGCAGCTCATCACGCCCGATGTGTCGACCATCTGCACGGGTATGGCGGCAAGTATGGCGGCTGTGTTGCTTGCAGCAGGTGCCAAGGGTAAGCGTTCGGCTTTGCCCCACTCGAGGGTGATGATTCACCAGCCTATGGGTGGCATTCAGGGTCAGGCCTCGGATATCGAGATTACGGCTCGTGAGATTTTGCGCCTTAAGGGTGAGCTCTACGACATTCTTGCCAACCATTCGGGTCAGGATGTGGCCAAGATTGAGGCCGACGCCGACCGCGATTACTGGATGAAGGCCGAGGAGGCAAAGGCGTATGGGCTTATTGACGAAGTCCTCCGTCGCCACAAGTAATAAGTGTGCCTTGTGGGCGTTTTCTTCGTTACGCTTTGGATTTGCCATCCTCATTTACCCCAAAGTAAACTGCGGTGTCAAATCCAAACCAAGCCTTGAAAACCCCTCACAAAACACACTTTTGGGTGAAAATTGATCAAAAACAGCAAAAGAAGATATATGGCAAACAACAAAGATAATCACGGTCGCCACGGCGGTATGGATAGCTGCTCGTTCTGCGGTCGTAGTGCTATGGATGTGGGTATGCTCTTCTCGGGTATGAATGGTGCGACCATCTGCGACGAGTGCATCTCCAGGGGCTACGATGTGCTCCAGGAGCAGAATACCTCGAGGCACAATAAGGCCGGCAAGAATCAGCCCGCCCTGAAGCAGAGCGACCTGATGAAGCCCCAGGAGATTAAGGATTTTCTGGACAGATATGTGATTGGCCAGGATGCGGCCAAGAAGAGCCTTGCGGTGGCTGTCTACAACCACTATAAACGCCTCTTGGCGGCCGATGCAAAAAGGAGTGCGGCGGCCAACAAAAAGCCCTCGCCCAACTCGGAGTCGGCCATTGTGGACGATGTGGAAATTGAGAAGTCCAACATCATTATGGTGGGCGAGACGGGTACGGGTAAGACCCTGCTGGCCAGGACCATTGCACGCCTGCTGAAGGTGCCTTTCACCATTGTAGACGCTACGGTTCTCACCGAGGCCGGCTATGTGGGTGAGGATGTGGAGAGTATTCTCTCGCGCCTCCTGCAGGTTGCCGACTACAATGTCGAGCAGGCCGAGAGGGGCATTGTCTTCATCGACGAGGTCGACAAGATTGCCCGCAAGAGCGACAACCCCTCCATCACTCGCGATGTGAGTGGTGAGGGTGTGCAGCAGGCCCTTCTGAAGATTCTGGAGGGTACGACTGTGAATGTGCCTCCCCAGGGCGGCCGCAAACACCCCGAGCAGAAGTTTGTGCAGGTCAACACGAGCAACATCCTCTTCATCTGTGGCGGTGCTTTCGACGGCATCGAGAAGAAGATCAGCCAGAGGCTCAATACCCGTGTGGTGGGCTACAATCAGGGGGCTGTACAGCACCTGGACAAGAAGAACCTGATGCAGTATATCACACCTCAGGACCTGCGCTCTTTTGGCCTTATTCCCGAGTTGGTGGGTCGTGTTCCCGTGCTGACCTACCTCCAGCCTCTGGATAAGACCATCCTCCGCCAGATCCTCACCGAGCCCAAGAACTCCATCATCCGCCAGTATACCAAGCTCTTCGAGCTCGACGGCGTGAAGATTTCGTTCGAGGATGAGGTGCTGGACTACATTGTGGATAAGGCTGTGGAGTTCAAACTCGGTGCCCGTGGTCTTAGGAGCATTTGCGAGGCTATCGTGACGGATGCGATGTTCGAGCTCCCCTCGGCAGGTGTCAAGGAGTTCACGGTGACCGTGGACTACGCTCGCCCCAGAGTGGATAAGATGCACGTGCAGTAGAGTCCTAATAATATATAGGTATAGAAAATGTGGGCTGACTAAAGAGATTTAGTCAGCCCACGCTTTATTAACAAACTAACTTTTTCGTGTGGGGTGAGGGGGCGAGGCTACTCCTCTTGTGCCTTGAGCTCCCTAATGGTGCCGTCCCACTCGATAACCTGGGTGGCCGAGGGGATGTAGACTATAATGCGCCCCTCGTGGGCGATAGTCAGTGTGTCGCCATCGATGCGGAGCGAGGATGCATCGGGCTTGCAGTGTCTGAAGAGAATGTAGCTCCATTCTGACTCACTGTCGATGTTATTCACCACATAGTTGTCGTTGCTACGCACCATACGGATAACCTTTATCTCCCTCTGGTCGATCTCCTCCAGGATGGGGCGTAGTAGTGTGCGGGTCTGGCGCACTTGGCGCATACCATCAATAATCTGTATGGTTGCAAAGGCGAGGAAGAG
>JAGBYS010000259.1 GCA_017628675.1 Tidjanibacter sp. | reverse complement strand
GTTCACCAATCTTCTGAACCAGACGGGCTACTCGGAGAATGGTGCCACCGGCTGTGCTGTAGACTACTTCAAGGATGCCTCCAGCGGTCAGTTTACCCCCACCTTCGATGTTGTGGGTCCCTTCACCCTCTCGAACCATCGTAAATACTACGGTGGCAACAACTCCTACGGCGACGACCAGGCACCTGCTATTCAGGCCAAGGAGGCTTGCGATTTGGCCGACGCTTCGGGCGTAGACTTCTCGAAGTATGACGCCGACGGCGATGGCGACATCGACCTGGTGTTCATCGTTTATGCAGGCCACAACCCCGCTGAGGGTGGTCCTGCAGAGGCCATCTGGCCCCACAAGTGGGACATCTACCCCGGTCAGAACATCGTCGAGAGGCAGTACCCCAACTACGACGGCAAGGACTTCACCGTCTATGCTTGTACCTCGGAGCTCAAGGGTCGCAGCGGCTCGAATATGAGTAGCATCGGTACCTTCTGCCACGAGTTCAGCCACGCCATCGGTCTGCCCGACTGGTATGACACCCAGAACAATGTCTGCTTCGGTATGGACTTCGCCTCGATTATGCACGCAGGTAACTACCTCAACGATAGCCGCACCCCTCCCACCTACAACATCCTGGAGCGCTGGATGGTGGGTTGGACTCTCCCCAAGGAGATCCACTCGGCAGGCCTCTATGAGATTGAGCACGTGAGCAAGAACGACGGCTACATCCTCTGGGCAAACGAGGGTAAGACCGAGTGCTTCCTCTTTGAGGCACGCACCAAGGCCGCCGGCTGCAAGTGGGACAAGTACCTGAACGATGGCGACCGCAACAGCGGCAACTTCCAGGGTGGCGAGGGTCTTCTGGTCTACCACGTGGACTGGACCGGCTCCTACCTGAGCAAGTGGAGGACACACACCATCAACACCGACCCCAACCACCAGTGTGCAACCATCTTCCGCTCCAACCCCAGCGCAACGACCGAGAATAGTAAAGGCTGGTTCTTCCCCGGCTCGAGGAATATCACCACCATCTCCTACGATGGCACCCCCATCTTCCAGAACTGGGCCTTCGAGCGTCTGCCCTACTACTTCACCGACATCGCCATCAACGGCAGCAAGGTGTCTATGAACGCACAGATGAAGGAACTCTCGGTTAACACTCGTCAGTATGACGCCATCGCCGACTGGGAGGCCTCGGAGAAGAAGGCCTCGTCGTGGAGGGTTGTCTACACCAACGACTCGACAGGTGAGAGCCAGGAGATCACGACCACCAACAAGTATGCAATGCTCTATCCTCTGCAGCCCGACACCCACTATAGCGCAGCAATCTACGCCGACAACGAAACCGAGCCCAGCTATGAGTTCATCATCACCACCCAGAGCAATGTGATGATTCCTCGCTCGGCACTGCTCGTGGAGAACAACCACAAGTCGGAGGATCTCCTGCGCCTGAGCGTCAAGGACCTCGACTGCACACCCCAGCAGATTACCTGGTATGTGGACGGCAAGAAGAGCGAGGCATACCTCAGGCTCCAGCCCGGCAGGTATCAGATCTGCGCTGTCATCACCGACACCCAGGGTAAGACCGAATATCTCTACCGCTACATCACCGTAAAATAACCCAAATATCAAGCGACAACAATGAAACGCATTATCTATATTATTGCCGCTCTCACCGCCGCTGTGGTGATGAGCGCTTGCGGTCCCAAGGAGGATGAGCAGATGGTTGCTATGGACGGCTTTATGGACACCCAGGAGCACCCCGGACTCTATCGCGACAGCAAGGTTGAGTTTGCCTTCGATGAGGATAACCACCAGGCCTTCTTCAGCAAGGATCAGCGCACCTTCCGCATTATGAACGAGTCGGCCGACAAGTATCTCCAGCTGCAACTCTCCGCCGACCCCGTGGTGGGCAACACCGTGGATGTGGTTGCCAAGAGCTACGGCTTTGGCCTCTCGTCCAATATGACCTATAAGGGTCTGAGGGTCGATAAGATTGAGAATAACCTCTGCTACCTGCGCAGCTCTGCCGAGGGTGGCTATGTGGGCATCATCATCGCCTGGATCGAGTAAATCCGCCGCGCACCAAAAGATGGGGCCTCGCAGAGTTGCGAGGCCCCTATTTTTTCCACCAAACGAAGGAGGGCACAACGGTGCCAGCGAGTATTGGGATTTCT
>JAGBYS010000258.1 GCA_017628675.1 Tidjanibacter sp. | reverse complement strand
CTGCGGACCTCGCCCATCTTGTTGGCACAAAAATCCCTGAACAATCTGCACTTATTTCTCTCCGGAAATGGCCTCTTGTTGGACTATTCAGGGGTAACAGGGGTAACAGGGGTAACAAGGGCAACAAGGGTGATAGGGGGCGCAGGGGAGGAAATCGCTATATTCCCTATGACCCCTATGACCCCTATGACCCCTATGACCCTTATGACCCTTGTAACCCTTGTAATCTTTGCAATCCTTGTAGCCCCTGCACCCCCTGCTTCTCGGCCGAAGCATAATTTTCAACTTTCAATTTTCAATTCCGAATTTTATTATTATCTTTGCGGGCTAATTGCGCATTGCGCGCCCTTGCGCGCGTATGTGTGAAGAGAGCGACAGATAAAACTGCGACAAAAACAAATACAAACAATAATTTTTCAAAACCTATCAAAAAAATGCAGAACAAAGGTCTTATTAAATTCATCGCGATTGTTTTGGCTCTCGCGTGTGCTTATCAGCTTTCGTTCACATTTGTTTCGATGAGGGTGGAGAACAAGGCAGAGAAATATGCCATTGAGCAGGTTGCTGCTACCACCATTACCGAGGCAGATCTGGCAAAAGCTAAAATGAGCGAAGAGGCTTACCGCGAGTCGCTCCTGGTTAAGAAGGAGCAGCAGTACCTCGACAGTGTTAAATCCAAACCTGTCTTCAATGTCCTTGTGAAGAAATTTACCTACGCAGAGGTGAAAGAGAAAGAGATCAACCTCGGTCTTGACCTCCGTGGCGGTATGAACGTTATGTTGGAGATTGCCGTTGAGGATATCGTTGTGGCTCTCTCGAACGACTCGAAGGATCCCGTATTCCTCGCAGCCGTTGAGGAGGCTAAGGCTAACAACCAGGGCGACTTCATCTCGGCTTTCGCCAAATCCTACAGCCGTCTGTCGAACGACGCTCCTCTGGCTCTGATCTTCAACAATCAGATTATGAAGGACAAAGTGTCGCTCAACAGCACCAACGACGAGGTACTCCAGGTGCTCCGCGAGGAGTCGGAGAGTGCAATCGCCAACTCCTACAATGTGCTCCGCAGCCGTATCGACCGCTTTGGTGTGGCACAGCCCAACATCCAGCGTATGGAGAACTCGGGCCGCATCTTGGTTGAGCTCCCCGGCGTTAAGGAGCCCGAGCGTGTTCGTAAACTCCTCCAGGGTACCGCTTCGCTCGAGTTCTGGGCAACCTACGACGGCAGCGAGGTTCTTCCCCAGCTGGAGCGTGCAAACCGCGTGCTGAGGGATCTTCAGGTGGCTGAGCAGCCCAAAGCTGAGGCCAAAGAGGCTAAGGCTGAGGGTGACTTGGTAGCTGAGCTTGAGGGTGTCGAGACTTCGGAGAACGCTGCAAGGGAGGCTTTCGTAAAACACAATCCTCTGCTTGGCAAGCTGGAGCTTAACGGCTACGGCGGTCCCGTTGTAGGTCGCGCTATGAGCTACGATATGGACGAGATCGACGAGATGCTCGCTCTGCCCCAGGTTAAGGCCGTTATCAACCCCGATGTACGCTTTATGTGGAGCGCCAAGGCTATCGACGAGGCCGGCACCGTATATGAGCTCTTCGCCATCAAGGCCGACGGTCGTGACGGCAAAGCTCCCCTGGATGGGGGCTCGGTTGTAGATGCTTCGCCCCAGTACTCGCAGACCGGTGGTGCCGCTGAGGTAGATATGGTTATGAATGCAAGTGGTGCCAATGTTTGGGCTCGTATGACCAAGGCCAACATCGGCAAGAGCATCGCTATCGTTCTCGACGGTGTTGTTTATTCGGCTCCTACCGTTCAGAATGAGATTACCGGCGGTCGCTCGGCTATCACCGGCAACTTCACCATCACTGAGGCTACCGACCTTGCAAATGTGCTCAAGTCGGGTAAGCTGCCCGCCCCCGCACGCATCATCCAGGATACCGTTGTTGGTCCTTCGCTGGGTGCTGAGAGTATCAATGCTTCGCTCATCTCGTTTGTGATCGCATTTGTGCTCGTACTGCTCTATATGATCTTCTTCTACAGCCACGCAGGTGTTGTTGCAAGTGTGGCTCTGATTTGCAATGTATTCTACCTCTTCGGTATTCTCGCATCGTTTGGTGCAGTGCTGACCCTCCCCGGTATCGCCGGTATCGTGCTGACTCTGGGTATGGCAGTGGACGCCAATGTGATTATCTACGAGCGTGTGAAAGAGGAGCTCAAGGCTGGTAAGGCTCTGTCGAGCGCCATCACCGAGGGTTACAAGAACGCTATGAGCGCCATTATCGACTCGAACATCACCACCATCATCACCGGTATCGTGCTGTTCGTCTTCGGTACTGGTCCCGTTCAGGGCTTCGCTACCACCCTTATCATCGGTATCATCACCTCGCTCTTCACCTCGCTCTTCTTCACCCGCATTATGTTTATGGCTCGCGTGGCTAAGGGCAAGAACATCAAGTTCTTCTCGAAGGGCACCGAGAACTTCCTGGCCAACACCAATGTTAACTTCATCGGCATCCGCAAGGTATCCTACATCGTATCGCTCGTTCTGATCGTTGCTTCGGTTATCTCGCTCTCGACCCGTGGTCTGAACTACGGCGTTGATTTCTCGGGTGGTCGTACCTTCGTTGTACGCTTCGACCAGCCTGTGACCGCTGACGATGTTCGTGAGGGTCTGCAGGTAGTATTCGACGCTGCTGAGGGTGATGCAGGTGAGAAGTCGTTTGAGGTTAAGCAGTTCGGTGACGACGCTACTATGCGTATCGTAACCCAGTATCGCCACTCGGATGAGAGCGACGAGGCTACCGCACAGGTTGAGGCTCTGCTCTATGAGGGTGTTAAGGGTCTTTACACTCAGGATCTCACCATCGAGGAGTTCACCTCGACCGCTACCAACCCCAACGGTATCATCCAGGCCGATATGGTAGGCCCCAGCGTTGCTAAGGATATCACCCGTGGTGCATTCATCTCGGTATTCTTCGCACTCTTGGCCATCGGTCTTTACATCATCATCCGATTCAAGAAGTGGCAGTGGGGTGCCGGCTCGGTTGTTGCTCTTGCACACGACGCCTTCCTCACTATGGGTATCTTCTCGCTGCTCCACGGTCTGCTCCCCTTCAACCTGGAGATCGACCAGTCGTTCATCGCAGCTATCCTGACCAGCATCGGTTACTCGATCAACGATAAGGTGGTTATCTTCGACCGTATCCGGGAGTTTACCGCACTATATCCCAAGCGCGACCTTAAGGAGACCATCAACGCAGCTGTTAATACCACTCTGGCCCGTACCATCAACACCTCGGGTACCACTCTGGTAACTCTGCTTGCAATCTTCCTCTTCGGTGGTGCTGTGATTCGTGGTTTCGTGTTCGCACTGATGTTCGGTGTGATCATCGGTACCCTCTCGTCGGTATTCATCGCTACTCCCGTTTCCTACGACCTTATGAACAAGGCCGAGAGGAAAGCGGCAAAGAAGTAATTCCTTGTAGTAAACTTTAGATAAGTTTCGTGGGTGGTGGGGCCTTAATGGCCTCACCACTCCTTTTTTTTGTTGTCGACCGTCAACTGGAAGGGCGGAAAGGGCCAAAAGGGCAGAAAGGGCCAAAAGGGCCAAAAGGGCCAAAAGGGCAGAAAGGGCTTTAATGACCTTGGGCATATCCCTCTCATTCATCCCATTTCTCCTATCTCTCTCATTTCTCCCATTCTTAATTTTCAACTTTCAACTCTTTTTTGTATTTTTGGGGGTACTTTGGGATGATAGGCGGATTTTGGGCCGAGGGCTATCCCGAAATGCACCAAAGAGAGTTTATTATATATATAAATATAGTATAGCGTTGTTATGGGTTTCATTAAGATGTCAATAATGGATGTGGTGGACATTCTGCTTGTGGCCGTCATCATCTACTACATCTACAAACTTATCCGAGGCACACAGGCCACAAGTATTCTGGCCGGCATCTTGGTTATCTACATCTCGTGGGTCACCGCCAGGGCTTTCAATATGGAGCTTATGTCGGGCATCCTCGGGTCGGTGGTCAATGTGGGATTGATTGCCCTGATTATCATCTTCCAGAGCGAGATTCGCAAGTTCCTCCAGACCCTCGGAACAAACAGTCAACAGACTGGCCCTCTGGCCTTTGTCTACAAACTCATAAACAACGAGCGCAGGGCCAAACACGAGGTTATCGACGAGGTTATCGACCCCATCGTAAGGGCCGCAGGCGATATGAGTCGCACGCTCACCGGCGCGCTGATTGTCATCAAGCAGGACGGCTCGCTCGAGGATATCATTGCCACGGGTGTGAAGATCGACGCAAACATCACCCCCTCGCTCATCCGCAACATCTTCTTCAAGAACTCCCCCCTGCACGACGGTGCAATGGTGGTGTCGGGCGGTAGGATCACGGCCGCAAAGTGTGTTCTGCCCTCCACCAAGAGTGAGGTGCCGCTGCACTTCGGTATGCGCCATAGGGCCGCTATGGGCATCTGCGAGGAGAGCGACGCAATTGTGGTTGTTGTGTCGGAGGAGACGGGTGCTATATCGGTGGCTCACAAGGGCAAAATAGCCCGCGGACTGAGCGAAACGGAGCTCAAGAGCGAACTTATGCGCCTGGGTCGTGTGGCCGAAGAGAAGAGCGCCGACGGAGTAGAGGAGAGCGCTCAAGAGGCTGCAGTACCCCACGAGGAGAATAAATAATGGTAAGAAAGATGAGAAGATTGTGGATCAGAGGGGCTATGGTTGTGATGATGGCCCTGGGATTGAGCGCCTGTGAGGGGTGGCTCGATGTGGAGGAGATGGAGCAACCAATCTCCACGCTCACCGAGAATGTGAACTTCACGGCCGAGAAGGTCCTCTGCAAACGCTACGACAACATCTACGCCGACTACTACCGCTACGATAACTTCTTCCTGGAACTCACGACCACGCCCAACGAGGATGGTGAGCAGCAGGTGATGATTTTGGACCTTCTGCTACCCGACGGCACGGCGACACCCGAGGGCGAGTACCAGGTGGGCTATGTGGGCAACTATATCGCCCTGTCGAGGCTCGAACTCTTCGACCCCGGGTCGGGTATGCTCTATATGGGCGGCAGCTATTATGGCACGGCCAGAGAGGGTTTTGTGACTGATTATTATGGCTTTCTCACGGAGGGTAAGGTGATCATCTCGTCGCTCGATGACGAGTACTATGTGACGGTGGACGCCAAGAGTAAGGAGCACAAAGTCTATGTCTACTACCACGGCCCAATGGAGATCATCCGGCCGAAATAAAGGTGCATTTGTTTGAAAAGCCCAAAAAAAATAGGAATTTTGCCCCGCAAAATAATGGTTCCGTAGCTCAGTTGGATAGAGCAACAGCCTTCTAAGCTGTAGGTCTTGGGTTCGAGCCCCAACGGGATCACAAGGAGCGCGAGAGCAATAACAAAGAAGTAGTTGCTCGAAGAGCTAAAAAACAAGAGAGAGATAGTTCTAAGTTTATTTAGAAGTTATCTCTCTCTTGTTTTTGCTGTGTGCGCAGCACCCCCCCCCTGATTGCTATTGCCGAGCCGACGCAGTGAAAGACGAGCAAAGCGAAGTCAATCACACATATTTACTCCTTGTATTCAAGTATGTAATTATGGAAGATGACAGACATATTATCACTTGCATCTTTTAAAAAAACGAAACTTTTTTCTATCTATATCATAATCTCAGATTTACTTAATAAATTCCAACCACTGCTTACGAAGGGCTTGCGAACGTTCGTGCCACTCCATTTTATCGACCGTACCGAGCATCCCAACCCCTCGCCACGCTACTCCGCAAACCACATTTCGTTCTCTTGGCGTGCAGTGAATGTTGAATTAAAGCGAGATGCTGCACGGGAGTAATGGATACCGTAGAATCGGCGGGCCTTCGTGGGGCAGACCACAATGCAACGACCACACTTGATGCACTTTGTCTTGTCCACACCATTTGGTGAGGCGGGGTCTATTGCACCCGTAGGGCAGAGGCGTGCGCACGCTCCGCAAGCGGTGCATTTCTTCGATGCGGTAGGCCAAATAGGTATTCCACCAGGTACTTTATATGGTCGGTTGCCGGGGAGAGAAATATCGCCATAATCACGCACCAAAACTGCTAATGTCTTCTTTGCAAAGGTCTTGATATCAGCCATATCATCCG
>JAGBYS010000257.1 GCA_017628675.1 Tidjanibacter sp. | reverse complement strand
CTTTGGCCATAGAGTCCATAGCAGTAGCTGTCTTCTCCATTTCCTCAAACATCTGCTCTGACTGCTCAACAGCAGCGACACCCTCGGCGGAAGTATTCTCCGCCGAAGGAGTCATTTTTGCTTTGGTGTTACTCATACTTACGCACTTTCGTTAGTGTAAGTTTCGTTCTCGGCAACGGTAACCTCCTTGCCGGAGTAGTATGCGGGGCCAAACATATCAACCTGTTCCTGCTGGAATGTCAAAGTTCGTTTGGTGGCCTCACCGTTAAGAGTGGGCTCTACGGTCAAGAACAAAGGATTGCATACTCGGCCACAAACGGTCTGTTTTTTGCCTGCGCCATCACACTCGGTAACAATGGCCACAACACCTTTGTTAGCATACTTTTCAACGAAACCACGAATAGCAGCGGTGTCGCCAGGGTGGTCGAATTTGACACCATTCTTGAATCCTTTGCCATCGACCTCACCCTCCATTGCGGAGAGAACCTCAATGGTTTTTTGGGTGCCATAGACATTGATTGCCTTGCCATCAGCCGAAAGCGTATAGTCACCCGTCAGATTGGGGTCGCCCAACTCACGAGTGGGTTCTGCGGTAATGATATCAACGGGGATGATAGTTACCATCGCCTGCTTGGCGATGGGTGCGCCGCACCCATCAGCCTTTTTAGGAATACTTTTTACAATGTAGCTCATAATACTATGCCTTTTTTAGTGAAACTTATGCGGACTCGCCAGCATCAGTGGATGCAGCACCACCTTTTACCCACTTACCACTATCAGCAAGGGGGTCGGTGATGTCTACTGTGGTTGTGGGGTCGTAACCGTCGGGCACACTAGCGAAGACAGCCTCACCGATGGCAAAGCCAACGCCCAGCCAGAATTCACCAAAGAGTTTTACCTCATAGTCAACCTTCTGCACATCCTTGATGATGTTGGGAGCCTCGTTGAAGTTCACGGTCATAACAAGGTTTTCCTTGGGAGTGGTGAAGAGAATAGGCGAACCATGGAGCGCGGGGAGACCGACCAAAGTGAGGTTCGAGAAGTCAATCTGGCGAGTACCGAACTTGGGATCTGCGACACCAGAACCGGTAGCCCATTTTTTCTTGTAGCCACGCTCGTAGCGACGGAGAACACTCTGCGAGCAGAAGACATTCATCCTCTGCGCCTGATATACACCAGAGATGTTCGAGGCGAAGTCGTCGATGTAGTCAACAACAGCCTCGTCAGTCATATCTGCTGACAAGAGGTTCTTGGCATCAGGATAGAAGTTGATTTTGTAGTCGCCAGAGGTTTTATCCGACACAAGGATAGTCTCCAAGCCATCCATCGAGTTCAGAGCGTTGGAGTTCTGAGGGTCGGCGGTATGGTCCACGAACTTGCCCTTGCCGACCATAAACATCTCAATATCGTTCAGAATCGAGGGGAAGAGGATGGTGTCCACGATATACTTCGTGATAGGCATCTCGTCGATAGTCTTGCGCTCATCGTAGAGGTGCATTAGCCAGCCGCCCAAAACCTCTGCGGGGATAATCGAGAAGTTTACTTTGTGATGGCGGTTCTTGATGGTGATAGGGGTAAACTTCGAGGTACCCTGCTTCGACCACGAAGGAACGAACTGCTTAACAACCGAAGTGATGTGTGCCTGAACCGCACGGTACTCAGTTACACAAAGCTTCTTTGTCATATACTTGCTCGACTCGAACGAGTTGTAGAGGCTACGGAGGATGGGGATGTTGTTCCCCTGCGAGAGGTAGGCGCCAAACTCACTGTTCAGCTCTGCGATGTCCATAGTGGCATCGGCTGCCGAGAGCATTGAATGGTCTTCCATCGCAGCGAGAACAACGGCGTTGTGGCGAGCGGTTCGGTTCACCTTAAACGCAGGGGCGGGCGCAGAGGGTACCTGAGTGGCACTGGGCATCGACTCTGGGGACTTCTGCAATTTTTCGATGCGAGCCTCCAAAGTAGCTACTTTTGCCAAAGCATCAGCAGCAGATTTCTTCAACTCGTCCCTATCAATGTCGATAGCACTGAGGATGACCTCCAAGGCCTCCTTATCTACTTCTTTTTCGGGCTCCTCGGCGAGCGTACTCTGGTATGCTGCAAGAACCTCCTCTCCGAGAGTTTCACGAATCTTGGCGCACTGCTCCTCGGAGAGAGCGAGCTTGCCATCAGCACCAGCTGTGGGTGCTCCGAACACCTTACCAATGAACGAGGTAATGTGTTTCACTTGAACTTTTTTCATAACCTTACCTGTTAATCTGAGTGAATGTATAAGCGATTTTAATCGTTTCGTCGAGCGAGCAGATGGAGTCGATGAGGCCGACGGCCTTAGCCTCCTCTGCATAGAATGTCTTACCGGTCATCACGCCAGGACTATCAGTTTTGAGATTTGGGCGACCAGCCTTTATGTCAGTGTGAAACTGTTTGACAATGGTGCTAAGTGTTGCCTTAATTGGTCCGTAGTCGCCATCGAGCATACTGCGATAGTCGGCATTTTTATCTGGCGACTCGACTGCATACACCGTATGCACCTTACCACCATCTTGCTCAAAGATGCCTCGGTCATCCCAACACTCACACATTGCACCGATAGAGCCAACCCGCGATAGGGTGTTGTCGGCGAACACCTTGTCGCATTGCGAGGCGATCCAATAAGCAGCCGAAGCACAGCAGTCGCAATGGGCTAAAATGGGCTTCTTTTGCGCCTTGAAGTTTCGCAAGGCAGCTACGAGTACCGGAACAGCATTGACGGCACCGCCATTGGAGTCGATGTCGATAATGAGCGCAGCCACTCGTTTGTCGAGGGCTAATTCGTTGATAATTGTTGCGAGCGGAGCGGTACCAGCCGTTGCCCACGAAGGGTATTTTGTGAGAGTGCCACTGAGGCGAATAAGAGCCACACAGCCTTGCTGAGGGGCTTTGCTGGATTTGGCCGCAAGGTGCTCGCTGTCAAGCGTGAGGTAGTTTGGGATAGGCTGTCGAATCGCCTCGATAGGTCCACCAGCACCAGACGAGAGACGAGCGATTGTTGGAAGGATGTGTTCTGCTCCGTCCAACAGCCACAAACCTTTGGCTACATCAAAGGCGAGCTGTACATTATTTGTCGAGTTCTCCATAACTTTTTCGCAAACTTACCTTTGCGAAGAGCATAAAAAAAGGACTCACAGATAGCCAAAAATGCGATGTGTGAGCCCTTTACTACGATTGGCGCCTACTCTGGTACCGAATATTCAAACCTTCCAATCACCCTATCTTGATTAGAGAAAGAAAATCTAACAGGGCGGTCTAAGCACCCCAATTCAACAGAGTCGTGCGGTTCAAAAAACAACTTAACCACAAGATTTCCCTCAAGTTCTCTCGTTCGACTGAGAGGAATGACAGCCGAAAAGGTGTAGTTGGTGACTAGCCCAGCCTTTGTGGTAGATGATTCACTAGTCAAAGAAGCAGTGCCGGGAACGAAGGGGAGCTCCTGAAATTCAGTGATGGCGGAGCCACCATCGAGTGTGTAAAAATCTGCACGGTAGATGTTTCGTCTCATTTTTGTAATGTTTTTAACAAAATTAGTCCATTGTTTTTTCAGAGGGGAGACCGTCGGTAGACACGCACTCGTCGATGTAGTAAGCTTTACGAAGCAGATACTTCTTTTTGCTTGCCTGTTCAGCCACCGCCTGACGATATTCTCGCTTCTTCAAAGTATCGAAGGTATTTGGGTCAACGAGGCGACGGGAGACGATATAGTTCTCGATAATGTCTTTCGTCTTCATCTCGCACTGCTTGCCTCGGCGGAGGTACTGACGGAAATCATCTTCAAACTCAGCATTCAAGACCTTGTTGAGATAATTGATAGCATCCTCTGTATAATAGAGGAAATGATTGTCGAGCACACGGAGATCTCGACTATCAGGAAGAGAGAGGGGAATGATAACACCACTTTTGCCGGTAGATGGCGGCGGCATCGGCACAAGGGACCTCGACACATAGGCCACGAGCTGACGGCCGATATTGTGTTGCTGGGTCACCTTCATAGCGCCAGACGGGAGTTCCTCAAACAAATAGCGCAGGAACTCAACCATTAGCTTGTTTTTTACCACAAATTTTATGTTCATAGAAATAGTCTATTGGTTTTACATAACTCCACGGATAAGCATCAGGGTTGATTATAGCTTCGGGAATGAGCCTCACATTAGTACCATTCAGCTCGATGAGCTGCACACCGTTGCGAGAGAGATACTCTCCTCCTTGTGCAAAGAGATCAACAATG
>JAGBYS010000256.1 GCA_017628675.1 Tidjanibacter sp. | reverse complement strand
CAACCCATCTATGAGTGGGCCACCTACCGTGCGCTGGGTATCGGTGTGCGCGGCGGCGTGAAGATGAGTTTTTAGTGAGAGAAGAACGGAAAGGATTATGAAAAAACAGGAGATAGTAGAGTATATCGTAAGCTGGCTCAGCGGCTATGCCGCAGGGTGTAGCTCGAAGGGGTTTGTTGTGGGCATCTCGGGCGGTGTGGACTCGGCTGTGGTGTCGAGCCTCTGTGCCCTGACGGGACTGCCTACGCTGTGTGTGGAACTCCCCATCCATCAGGCCGCCTCGCAGGTGAGCCGCGCGGCGGAGCACATCGAGAATCTTATGGCCCGCCACCCCAATGTGGAGCGTGCAACGGCCGATCTGACGGGACCCTATGAGGCCCTCATCGGCACCCTGCCTCGCCAGGGGATGAACTATGAGCTCACTACGGCCAACACCCGAGCACGACTCAGAATGACCACCCTCTATTTTTATGCAGGCCTTCGTGGGGCGCTCGTAGCGGGCACGGGCAATAAGATTGAGGACTTCGGCATCGGCTTCTATACCAAGTGGGGCGACGGCGGAGTGGACATCAGCCCCATTGCCGACCTGACAAAGACTCAGGTCTTTGAGCTGGGAGCCCACCTGGGAGTCTGCGACTCTATCCTGAGGGCCAAGCCCACCGACGGCCTCTTTGGCGACGACAGGAGCGACGAGGACCAGATAGGTGCCACCTACCCCGAGTTGGAGTGGGCAATGGCCGAGTGGGAGAGGGGCGCAATGGCTTCGGACTTCGAGGGGCGCGAGAGGGAGGTCTTTGAGATCTTTGTCCGCCGCAATAGGGCCAACCGCCACAAGATGGAGCCCATACCCACCTGCCTTCTGCCCAAGGAACTCAAGGGGTGAGTGCCCACGAAGAGCACGGGCGAGTGTGCGGTATAGTGTTATTGAGAAAAAAGGAGTGTAACGAGTGAGCCTATGAGAACAGTTTTACATAGAGGGCTGCTGGTGACACTCCTTTTTGTTCTCGGCGGCTTGTTTGGGGCCTCGGCACAGCCCCTTAGCGACAGCTACTACCGCGAGAATCCCTCGTGGATAGATGCCGAGCTGTGGGCCTCCGATGGCGACTACTACACGCTGCGTGGCGAGGCCTACTCCCCCTATGAACGCTTTGCGATCTATGGCTTCAGTTTTGTCGACTACTCCTTCAGGGGCGAACACCGCTCGTCGCTCACCACACGCCTTGGGCTCCTGGAACTCTCCAATCCCCTGGAACGCTACCCCGACTATGCACTCCTCTCACTGCTGAGGCGCACCCCCGCTGTGCGCTCCAGCCACTCCACCATCTCCACAAGGGGCTATGGCGGCGATGTGCGCACCGAGCTCTACGATACCTCGCCTCTGGGGTGCAGAGAGGGCTCCTCGCTGCGACTCCAACTCTCCTCACGTACCTATCGTGCAGGGGTGGGCTATCGGTTGGTCCACCAGAGGGGCGATAGTGTGGCCTACTCGCTTGCGATGGGTGGCAGGTGGGGCCGTGATGGTGCTGTGGAAGGGCTCTTCAGTAGTGAGGAGTACCTGTGGCTCTCGGGTGCGTGGAGCAGGGATGTGGCCTCGGGGCTTAGGAGCAGCCTCCAGATAGCACTGATGATTGCTCCCCAGATGCGCTCGGGGCGCAGTTGGAATAGCGAGGAGGTCTTGGACCTTGCAGGCAAGAGAAACTACAACTCCTATTGGGGCTATCAGCAGGGGCGTGTGCGCTCCTCACGCATAAGGCGTGAGGCGGTGCCGACACTCTACACCTCCTGGGACCTGAAGGACGCCTATATCCTCTCCCACATAAACATCTCTACTCTCGTGCGTGTGGGGCGTCGCAGCAGCTCGTCGCTCGAGTGGAGCGAGGCTCCCAACCCCTCGCCCGACTATTGGGGCTACCTGCCGAGTGGCCAGAGCGACCCTCAGGTGGGACTGCTGGCCGAGAGTGTGTGGCGCGAGGGTGATACCGACTATACACAAATCCATTGGGATGAACTCTACCACATAAACCGCCTGTCTACTTCGGGCGCTCATTACCTGCTTATGGACTCCCGCCGTGACCTCTTCTCGGCCGAGGTGGACGCCTCGGCGGCACTCTTGGGAATGGAGGGCGGCCGTGTGGGTGTGCGTGGCGGGGTGCACCGTGCCCACGACTACAACACTCCGCGCGATATGCTCGGTGCTACCACAATGGGCGAGGGCTTCGACCTCTACGACTATCGCCTGAGCCTGCCCCGCTGGGAACTCTATGGCTGGTACTACGGCCAGCTGGGGCCCCATAGGCTCTTTGGTGCCGTGGAGGTGGGAGGCGAGAGTGTGGGCTACAAGTCGGCCCACTCGCTCCGCACACTCTCCGAGGAGCACTTTACGACTCTCACCCTCAAGGGTGCTTGGTCACGCCCTCTGGGGCCACAAGCCTCCCTGGGTGCTACGGTGCGCTACGGGCGCTCGGCACCCTTTGTGGAGGACCTGCTGGGGGCTCCCGAGGGGGCTGTTGTGCGCAACCCCTGGGCAGGGGAGGAGGGGCTTTTGGATGCGAGCCTGTGGGGCGAGGTGACCATTGATAAGGTGCGCCTTCAGATGCAGGCCTATGCCTCTTTGCGCCACGATGGGAGTGCCGTGGAGCACTTCTGGCACGACCCCACGGACCAATATGCAGCCCTTCTGGTGGGCGGAATAGGGAGCCTCAATGTGGGTGTGGAACTCTCCGCCCGAGCAACCTTAACCCCTTCGCTCAACCTTGAGGGCCACCTGGCTCTGGGACACTACGCCTACACCTCCGACGCTCAGGGCCGAATCGTGGACCACGATACGGGTGAAACAATAATCTCCGCCACCCGACTCGGACTCCGTGGGCTCACCTCGAGCTCCTCGCCCTCGCTCTCTTCGGCCCTTGTGGCCAAGTACTACACCGAGCGAGGTTGGCTCGTGGGTGGTGAGTGGGTCTTTGTGGCGGGCCGAAGGGTGGAGCCCTCGCTGGCCTTGACGAGTGACCACCTCAGCACTCTGGCCACCACTCCCGAGGAGCGTGCGGCACTGGCGGCACAGCCCTCACTTGGCGCTGCCTCGTCGGTGAACATCTTTGTCTATCGCCGCTTGGGGCAGAGGTGGAGCGGCTCACTCTCGGTGCGCAACCTCTTCTCTCAGACTCGTGCCTATCGTGGTGGCTACCAGCCCTCGCGTATTAAGGTGCGTGAGAATGAGTCTATTAGCATCGTCGTGCCCCACGACGCACGCTACCAACATATCTATCCACGCCACCTCTATCTTACCGTCACCTATGAGTTCTAAAGTGAAGATATACCGCCTTGGGTTGAGGGTGTTGCTACTTGGTGCAATACTCCTCGGGGGTGCGGCTTGTGGCTATGACGACCACCAGGCGCCGCCACACTCTCTGGCCGACGAGCAGAGCAACTGCTTCATCGGCCATCTCCACCACCTTGTGGAGATGGGGCCCTTTGGCCAGGAGGTGATTATTTGTGGCAGGGTGACGGCCAACGACCACTCGGGTAACTTCTTTCGGAGCATTGTCGTGGAAGATTCGACGGGTGCTGTGGAGTTGCGCCTTGATAGCTACGAACTCTCGAGCCTCTACCCTGTGGGCTCAACGGTTGTGGCCGACCTCTCGGGCCTTGCCGCCAACTACTACGATGGGGTGCTGCAGGTGGGGCGCTGTCGGTATGAGTGGGAAGATTATAGCGTCGAGCCAGTGGCCACAAGACGCGAGATAGCAAGGCGTGTGAGGGTGGCTCGTGGTGTCGAAGAACTTTGGCCCGAGGTAGTCAGCGTGGCCGACCTCAAAGCGGAGATGTGTGGCCGCCTGGTGAGAGTTGAGGACCTCAGGTGTGCCGAGGAGCAGAGCGAGGAGAGATTGGAGTGGGGCGAGAGTAACTATGGCAGCAGTTGCGACAGACTCTTTGTGACCACGCAGGGCGACAGCCTTCTGGTGCGCACGAGCATCTATGCCGACTTCGCCTCGGCATTTGTGCCCGAGCGCGAGGTTGCCATTACGGGTGTGCTCTACCAGGACCGCTACGAGGGTAGAGATATGTTTGTACTGAAGATGAGGGGGCTTGAGGATGTGGAGTAACAGACAAGTGTGGATGGTGGCTCTGGTGCTGGCCCTTATGGTGGGCTGCACCCCTCGGCCGAGCGACGAGCAAGAGGTATCTATAGGCTTCCTTAGAGGGCTCTATAGGGGCTATCCGCTGAGGATTGTGGATGACTATGTGGTGGAGGGCGAGGTCGTGAGCAGCGACCGCTACGGAGCATTCTCACACCAACTCTTCCTGCAGGACTCCACGGGCGGTGTAGCCTTTATGATTGACGACGGAGCGCTCTATGCGACCTACTCGGTGGGCGATAGGGTGAGGGTCTGGTGCCGAGGGCTGACGCTCGGAGGCTACGGCGGGTCGGTGAGAGTGGGCGGAGGGCCCGATAGAGATTGGCAGGTGAGCCGACTGACCCCTGCCGAGTGGAGTGGCGTGAGTAGAGTGGTGGGACATAACCCACAGGTGGCCGTGCTGCGCAGAACGATTGCCACCCTCGGAGCCGATGATATGGCAAGGCTTGTGAGGATAGACGGACTAAGGGTGGTCGAGGCCGGCCAGGCGTGGCCCGAGCCACGCAAGGAGAGCAATGTGGCTGTGGTGGATGTGGCTGTGCCCGAGGATACGCTCCTTGTGCGCATCGTGGGCCACAGAGAGTTGGAGGGTGTGGTGCTGCCAGATGGAGAGGTGAGCATTATGGGTGTGGCCGACTATTTTGGTGGCCGATATCAGGTGCAACTCGCCTCGCCCGATGGCTTTTTGGAGCGATAAGTAAAAATTAGTATCTTTGTGGCCGAAACACAAGAGAGATAAATCAATATCCAAGAGAATTATGTCGAACTTTGTCGATTATGTGAAGATATTTTGCCGCTCGGGTGCGGGCGGTGCAGGTAGTGCCCACTTCCGCAGGGAGAAATTTGTGGCCTACGGTGGCCCCGATGGTGGCGATGGCGGTGCCGGCGGTAGCGTCATCCTCAGGGGTAACAGCCAGTATTGGACCCTCATCCACCTCAAGTATGCCCGCCACGTCTTTGCCCAGAATGGTGAGGCAGGTGGTGGCTCCCGTATGTCGGGCAAGACGGCTGCCGACCAGATTATCGAGGTGCCCCTCGGTACGGTTGCCCGCAATGCCGACACGGGCGAGATTGTGGGCGAGGTTACGGCCCACGGCGAGGAGGTAGTGCTCCTCAAGGGTGGCCGAGGAGGCCTTGGCAACTGGCACTTCAAGACTGCCACCAACCAGGCACCCCGCTATGCACAGCCAGGCGAGGAGGGACTTGAGGGTGCCTTCATCCTGGAGCTGAAGGTGCTGGCCGATGTGGGTCTTGTGGGCTTCCCCAATGCGGGCAAGTCGACCCTCTTGAGCGTCGTGTCGGCCGCCAAACCCAAGATTGCAAACTACGCATTTACCACTCTGGAGCCCAACCTCGGCATCGTGGAGGTGAGGGATGGCCACTCGTTCGTGATGGCCGACATCCCCGGCATTATTGAGGGCGCACACGAGGGCCGAGGACTCGGTATGAGGTTCCTCCGTCATATCGAGCGCAACTCGGTGCTGCTCTTTATGGTGCCTGCCGACTCGGACGATATCAAAAAAGAGTATGAGATTTTGCTGGGCGAGCTTCGTGAGTACAACCCCGAGCTGCTCGATAAAGATAGGCTTCTGGCCATCACCAAGTGCGATATGGTCGACCAGGAGATCATCGACCACCTTAAGACCACCCTCCCCGAGGGTATCCCCACCTACTTCATCTCCTCCGTGGCGATGCAGGGTATTACGGAGCTTAAGGACGCCCTATGGGCTGTCTTGAATAAATAGCACTCTCGCGGGTAAATTTTGCACCACCTACAAAGGGCGAGCTCCTCACCTACGCTTAGTAGGCTGCGGGCTCGCCCTTCTTGTTGGCACAAAATTTCCACCACGATAGCACTATTTATTATATATCGGTGTGGCGGTCGGTAGCACCACCTTCACTCGCTGTGGCCCTTTTGGCCCTTTTGGCCCTTTCTGCCTTTCTGCCTTTCTGCCTTT
>JAGBYS010000255.1 GCA_017628675.1 Tidjanibacter sp. | reverse complement strand
TACACGTATCGCTTTGGCCTTCAATGAGGCTATCAAGCGTGGAGAGCTCTCGGCGCCAGTTGTTCTTGGTCGTGACCACCACGATGTGTCGGGTACTGACTCTCCATATCGTGAGACATCGAACATCTACGACGGCTCGGCCTACACGGCAGATATGGCTGTGCAGAATGTTGTGGGCGACGGCTTCAGGGGTGCTACCTGGGTATCGCTCCACAATGGTGGCGGCGTAGGCTGGGGTGAGGTTATCAATGGTGGCTTCGGTATGGTTATCGACGGCTCCAAGGAGGCTCGCCAGAGGATCGACAATATGCTGCTGTGGGATACCAACAACGGTATCGCTCGCCGTAGCTGGGCTCGCAACGAGGGTGCAATGAGCGCCATCCGCCGTGAGATGGAGCGCACTCCCGACCTCAAAGTAACCTTGCCCAATCTGGCCGATGATAGGCTCATTGAGCAGTTCGTTAAATAACCATTAAAACAAGTAAAGAGTATGAAACTCACGAAGATAGTGGCTCTCGTGGTTGCGGCACTCTCCCTCGGGAACTGCAGTGGCGAAGAGCCCGAAGTGAAACCCAATCACAACGAGGGTGGCAGACTTGCCGCCCCCGCAGGGGTGATGGTGGAGGAGGGTAGCCTCACGACCGACTCGGCCACGATTCTCTGGAATGAGGTCGAGGGTGCCGTTGGCTACAAGTACAAAGTGCTCCGTAGCGGTACGCTCGTGGCCTCCGAGGAGCTCGAGGCTTCCGAGGTGACCGTGACGGGTCTGGAGAAGCAGACCGAGTATAGCTTCCAGGTGCAGGCTCTGGCTCCCCAGAAGGAGCAGAACTCGCTCTGGAGCAGCCTTCTGACCTTCACGACAAGGTTGCGTGGCAGCTCCGAGTCGGGCCCCTCGGTTGTGGTGGCCAAGGATGGCTCGGGCGACTTCAAAACCATCGCTGAGGCTATCGCTACAATCCCCTCAAGCAATCCCACCCCCTACATTATCCACATCAAGGAGGGTACCTACAAGGAAAAAGTGCTCATTAAGAAAGGCCTTGATAATGTGATTCTGGTGGGCGATGGCAGGGATAAAACCATTCTCACCTGGGACGACTGCCAGGGTACCTACAATGGTGCGGACAGTTCGCTCCCCGAGGCACAGCGCCGCAGCTACACCATCCGCATTGAGAGCCAGAGGGTGCAGATCCACGACCTCACGATCGAGAATACCCACCAGAACACCAATCAGAGTGGCGATCAGGCTATGGCTGTGGAGGTTAAGTATGGCAGCGCAAGCTTCTTCGACTGCAACATCACAGGCTATCAGGACACCTTCCTCGGTAGGGACGACTCGGCAAGAGTCTATGCCAAAGGGTGCTTGGTGGAGGGCAATGTGGACTTCATCTACGGAGCGAGCGTTATGCTCTTCGACCACTGCCAGATAAATGTCAATCGTGAGGGAGCGGCCATTACGGCTCCCTCGACTGCGGCAGCTGCCCCCTATGGTATCACCTTCCTCGACTGCGAGGTGACCTCCGACGAGGTGGGCTTCAATGGCGCAAAGGTCAATAACATCTACCTCGGCAGGGCTTGGCACTACGGCGCCAAGAGTGTGTGGGTGCGTTGCAAGATGCCCAAGACGCTCCACGCCGACGGTTGGATGGCCAATATGAGCGACGATGTGGTGGAGGAGAAGAAGATCTTTGCCGAGTGGGGCTGCACCTATGCGGGTGCCGACGCCTCGGCACGCAAGCACGGCGGCAGAGTGCTCACCGACCAGGAGGCAGCCTCCTACACCGCCGAGAATATCTTTGCCGGTATGGAGAATCTGGAGAGCTTCGTGACCAAGTATAAAGTTGAATTTTAGTCAGTAACAATAACCAAGTAATACTAATCAAACAATGAAACAGCATATCATTTCCCGCGCCCACCTCACCCATAAGGATGTAATCCGCGCAGTGAGGGAGAACTACACACTGAGCCTCTCGGAGGAGTCGAAGGCGGCCATTGCCAAGTGTCGTGAGTACCTCGACAGGAAGGCCGTTGAGAGCCCCACGCCCATCTATGGTGTGACCACAGGCTTCGGCTCGCTCTGCAATATCTCCATTGCCAACGACGAACTATCGGCTCTTCAGAAAAACCTCGTTATGAGCCACTCGTGTGGTACGGGCGACAGAGTTCCCACCGAGATTGTCCGCATTATGATTATGCTCAAGGTGCAGTCCCTCTCCTACGGCCATTCGGGCGTGCAGGTGGCCACTGTGGAGCGTCTTATCGATATGTTCAACCGCCACTACAGCCCCGTAGTGTATCAGCAGGGCTCGCTCGGCGCTTCGGGCGACCTGGCACCCCTGGCACACCTCTCGCTCCCCATCCTGGGCCTTGGTGAGGTGGAAACAGCCGAGGGTGAGATTATCTCGGGCGAGGAGATGAACCGTAGGGAGGGTTGGGAGCCCCTGACTCTCCAGTCGAAGGAGGGTTTGGCTCTTCTGAACGGCACTCAGTTTATGGCCTCCTATGGTGTATGGTCGCTCGACAAGGCCGAGAGGTTGTCGGACTTGGCCGACCAGATTGGCGCAATGTCGCTCGAGGCCTTCGACGGCAGGATTGACCCCTTTGCCGACAATGTACACCAGGTAAGGCCCCACAATGGTCAGATTGTGACCGCTGCCCGCTTCAGGGAACTTCTGGAGGGTAGCGAACTGATTGCTCAGCCCAAGAAGCACGTTCAGGATCCCTATTCGTTCCGCTGCATCCCCCAGGTGCACGGCGCATCGAAGGATGCTATCGCCTATGTGGCAAGCGTCATCGAGACCGAGATCAACTCCGCAACCGACAACCCAACCGTCTTCCCCGATGAGGATGTGGTGGTTTCGGCAGGTAACTTCCACGGCCAGCCCTTGGCTCTGGTTTTGGACTACCTGGCTATCGCTATGGCCGAGCTCGGCAACATCTCGGAGCGAAGGACCTATAAGCTCATCTCCGCACAGCGAGGCCTTCCCAGCTTCCTGGTGGCCAAGCCCGGTCTGAATAGCGGCTTTATGATTCCCCAGTATACGGCTGCCTCGATTGTGAGCCAGACCAAGGGCCTCTGTATGCCCGCCTCGGTGGATTCGATTCCCTCGTCGCAGGGTCAGGAGGACCACGTAAGTATGGGCTCCAATGCCGCAACCAAGTCGGCACGCGTGGCCGACAATGTGGAGAGAGTGCTCGCCATCGAGCTGCTCAACTCGGCACAGGCTCTCGAGTTCCGCCGTCCTTTGCGTTCGAGCGAGCCCATCGAAAAACTCTTTGCCGACTTCAGGGCAGTGGTTCCCTTCGTGGATACCGATATGGTTATGTACCCCTTGATTGCCAAGGCTGTTGAGTTCCTTCAGAACAGGTAGGGTATGCGCTTGCTAATCAAAAACATAAAGACTCTTGCCGGGATTGTCCCTCTTGAGGTTTTGCGCCTTGAGGGAAGCCAGATGAACTCGGCCCAGCAGATTGATGATGCCTTCCTCGTTGCCGAGGATGGCATCATCACCCGTTTTGGCAAGATGGAGGAGCTGGGCTCGGTGGAGGCCGACGAGGTTGTGGATGCCGAGGGTAGGGTAGTCTTCCCTGCCTTCTGCGACTCCCACTCACATATTGTATATGCTGGCTCGCGTGAGGGCGAGTTTCGCGATAAGATTGCCGGTATGACCTACGAGGAGGTTGCCGCACGAGGCGGTGGCATTCTCAATTCGGCCGACCGACTTGCCGAGGCCTCCGAGGAGGAGCTCTTCGAGGCTGCCAAGCGTAGGGCCTGGAGGATGATTCGCTCGGGTGCTGCCACGCTGGAAGTGAAGAGCGGCTATGGTCTTACGACCGAGAGCGAACTTAAAATGCTCCGTGTTATTAGGCGCCTGCAGGAGGAGTTGCCAGCAACCATCAAGGCTACATTCCTCGGTGCGCACGCTGTGGGGCGTGCCTACAAGGGTCGCCAGAGCGACTATGTGGAGTGCGTCTGCCAGGAGATGATTCCCGCCGTTGCCGAGCAGGGTGTGGCGGAGTTTGTGGATGTCTTCTGTGACCGCGGATTCTTCACCCCCGAGGAGACGGCGGGGATTCTGGAGTGTGGCAAGCGTTATGGTTTGCGCCCCAAGATTCACGCCAATGAGCTCGCCTCGAGTGGCGGTGTGCAGGTGGGTATCAAGTATGGAGCACTCTCCGTTGACCACCTCGAAGAGGCTAATGAGCAGGATGTCTTGGACCTGAAGAACTCCTCGACAATTCCTACCGTGCTGCCTGGTGCGTCGTTCTTCTCGAACCTTCCCTTTGCGCCCGCACGCAGGATGATTGACGAGGGGCTCGCGGTGGCCATTGCGAGCGACTGCAATCCCGGCTCGTCGCCCTCGGGCAATATGATGCTCCTTTGGAGCCTTGCCTGCATCAAGATGCGTCTGACGCCAGAGGAGGCACTCTCGGCGCTCACAATCAATGGTGCGGCTGCCCTCGGTCTGAGTGCCGACAGAGGTGCAATATCGGTTGGTCGCAGGGCCGACCTTGTGGTATCGAAGCCCGTGCCATCGTTGGCCTACCTCCCCTACAGCTTCGGCGAGGAACTGGTGGAGCAGACCATCATCGGTGGCGTAAAAGTTGATATGCGATGAAACACCTTTTCCGCCTGTTGGCCTTGATGTTTTTCGGACTCCTTGTTGGGTGCTCCGAGGCGTACGATGACTCGGAACTTCGCCAGGAGATAGAGGCCCTGCGCCAAAAGATTGAGGATGTCGAAACGCTCCTTAACGCCTCTGCTAACAATCTGACTATCACCTCGGTTGAGGAGTCTTCGGAGGGGTATGTTATTACCTTCTCGGACGGCTCAACCATTACGGTTCGTCACGGCGAGGAGGGCGCAAAGGGCGACAAGGGCGAACAAGGCGACAAAGGAGATAAGGGAGATGCCGGCGACAAGGGCGACACCGGAGAAAAAGGCGACCAAGGAGATAAGGGCGATAAGGGTGACAAAGGCGACCAAGGAGAGCCTGGCGAAACGCTCATTGAGTCGATAATCGTTGGCGAGAGTGAGGTGACCTTCATCCTTACCAGCGGCAAAACCGTGGTCATCCCTCTGGAGGGCTACTACGACACCTCGGAGGCCCCCATCCAGTTCCTCGACAATGCCGCAAAGGTGCTTTGTGTGCTCGCTTGGGATAGCGACGGCGATCAGCAACTCTCCTACAAGGAGGCTGCTGCGGTGAGCTCCATCGGCACAACCTTCAAGGGGGCAGATATTATGGCTTTCAGGGAGTTGCAATACTTCTCCTCGCTTGAGGCTATTGATGATGGCGCCTTCTATGGGTGCGAGAGGTTGATTGCCATAAGGCTCCCTGAGTCCGTTGAGAGTATCGGTAATGAGGCCTTTCGTGGCTGTGCGGCCCTGAGGGAGGTTAATATCCCAAGCGGTGTTGGTGCGCTGGGTGAAAGGGCGTTCCAGAACTGCACCCAACTTGAAGAGGTGGCCATTCCTGCCTCGGTGGAGAGAGTCCCTTATTACTGTTTCTACGGTTGCGAAAAACTCACCAATCTGTCCATAGAGGAGGGCGTGAAGGTGATAGGTGAAAGGGCTTTCCAGTCGTGCTATGCGCTCGAAGAGGTGGTCGTGCCAGAGAGCGTGGAGCAGATAGAGCGCAACGCCTTCTACTACTACAAGGCTCTGGAGAAGGTTGCTCTGCCTGAAGGACTTACGGCTATAAGC
>JAGBYS010000254.1 GCA_017628675.1 Tidjanibacter sp. | reverse complement strand
GAGGCCTCCTCTGGCTCGATTGTCGATTTTGCCAATGGCTATCGCTACTTCGGCTTCCAGAGGGATGAGCGCAACAAGGGCTGGTGGTTCCGTGAGTGGTTGCCCGCAGCCGAGAGTGTCTATCTGTTTGGCGATATGAACGGTTGGGACCGCACTTCGCTGCCGCTGTTCAAGAATCAGCAGACGGGCGTTTGGAGCATCTTTCTCGCAGATAGGGAGTACCACCTGGCCCACGGTATGCTCTACAAGATTCTCGTGACGGGCCCCAATGGCACCCACGAGCGCATACCCGCCTGGGTGACTCGTGCAGTTCAGGACGATCAGACCAAGAACTTTACGGCCCAATTTTGGAATCCATCGGAGCCTTTCGATTGGGGTAATGATGGTTTCC
Organism: Tidjanibacter sp.; assembly: GCA_017628675.1. Taxonomy (GTDB): domain Bacteria; phylum Bacteroidota; class Bacteroidia; order Bacteroidales; family Rikenellaceae; genus Tidjanibacter. Next base: position 4,474 of record JAGBYS010000254.1, on the reverse strand, counting down.
GTGTGGAGCGCGACAAAGGTCTTTTTATATATGAGTGCCACATCGGTATGGCTCAGGAGGAGGCTAAGGTGGGCTCCTATGCAGAGTTTGCCGAGAAGGTCCTTCCTCGTGTGAAGGCCGCAGGCTATAATGCCATTCAGGTGATGGGCCTTGCCGAGCACCCCTACTATGGAAGTTATGGCTACCACGTGTCCAACTTCTTCGCTCCCTCCTCAAGGTTTGGCACCCCTGAGGATCTCAAGGCCCTCGTAAAAAAGGCCCACGATTTGAATATCGCGGTCATTATGGACCTTGTGCACGCCCACTATGTGAAGAACTTTGCAGAGGGCATAAATGAGCTCGACGGCTCGCCCAACCTCTACTCGTTGGCTGGCGATGCGGGTTATCAGAAATATTGGGATTCCAAGATTTTCGACTTCGGCAAGAGGGAGGTGACCCACTTCCTTCTGTCCAATGTGAAGTATTGGATTGAGGAGTTCCACATTGACGGCTATCGTTTCGATGGTGTGACCTCAATGCTCTACTACCACCACGGCTATACGGAGTTCGATTGCAGAGAGAAGTATTTCGATGCGGGCGTGAATCGTGACGCCATAACCTATCTTACCCTGGCTAACCACCTGGTGCATGAGTTGCGCAAGGATGCGGTGACCATTGCCGAGGATGTGAGTGGTATGCCCGGCATTGCGAGTCCCGTGGAGGAGGGCGGCATAGGCTTCGACTATCGCTTGGCTATGGGTGTGCCCGACTTCTGGATAAAGATGCTCAAGGAGGTTTCGGATGAGAATTGGAATGTCTGGGATATCTGGAATGTGCTCAACAACCGTGGCAACGACACACAGACCATTGCCTACTGTGAGTCCCACGACCAGGCTATGCAGGGCGACCAGACCATCGCTTTCCGTCTGTTGCAGACGGCAATGTATGACTCGATGCACGCCACAAGTCGCAACTTGATGGTAGATAGGGGTATGGCTCTGCACAAGATGATTAGGCTTGTGACGGCCTCGCTTGGTGGTCAGGGCTACCTCAACTTTATGGGTAACGAGTTTGGCCACCCCGAGTGGATTGACTTCCCGAGGGTGGGTAATGACTGGAGTTACAGCCACGCAAGGCGCCAATGGTCCTTGGCCGAGAACAAGGAGTTGCGCTACCACTACCTGGGTGAGTTCGACCGAGCAATGATCGGTATGCTCAGGCGTTACAATCAGCTCGGTATGGGCTATGCCAACCAGCTTGCAATGTACGATGGCGATCAGGTGATGGTCTACAATCACGGCCCGCTGGTCTATCTCTTCAACTGGAATCCCTCGCGCAGTGTGCCCGACTATATCATCCCCGTGCCCGAGGCGGGTGTCTACACCATTCTGCTCTCTACGGATGAGGAGCGCTTTGGTGGCTTTGAGCGCAACGAGCTGGGTGGCGAGTTCCACTCGTTCTCGCGCAAGGACGACGACGGAGTAGTGCGCCACTATATGAAGGTCTATAATGTGGCCCGCACGGCGACCATCTTCCGCAAGGTGAGAGATTAATCTGGGTTTTTGAAGATAAAGAAAGAGGATTGAGCCGTGCTCAATCCTCTTTTGCATTAGGTACCTTGAAGATGACCACAAGGCATCCAATAAGTCCTGCTGTGCCCACAATCCAATCGGCTATAGGGTTGGGAATGAATAGGATAATCGAACAGCTTACTACTGTGGTCATTAGCGCAACGACCATCCACTTTGTGCGGCGGCGCATTCCTCCACGCCTCTCGTAGTCACGGATGTAGACGCCAAGGCGAGAGTCGAGCAACCGGCGCTGGAGTCTTGGCGAGGAGCGATAGAAAAACCACGAGGCGGCCAGAAGAAGCGGCGTGGTGGGCAGGCCCGGCAGAACGATGCCTATGGTAGCGAGCACTACGCAGAGTGAGCCGAGTATCTTGTAGAGTCTTTTTTTCATCTTTTCACATTTATATAACCCTTTCGATGTCGCCGAGGGTTATGTACCACAGATAGCCACTCACATTTTGGTAACCCATCTGGCGGAGTAGTTTGCAGTAGAGCCTAATCTTCTTGGCGTAGGATGCGGGGCGGTTGAGGCCAAATTTGTAGTCAACAACCACAGCTTCGCCATCTCGTATCATCACACGGTCGGGCCTCCACGATGCTCCCTCGCTCACAATCTCTCGTTCGCTCTTGATCTGCTGCCACGAGCCGTCGAACCACTCCTCGGCGCCGTGCTCCCTGAGCGTTTCGGCAATCCTCTGTTTCAGGGGTGAGGCCTCCTCGGCGGTGATGATTCCCTCGGCAACGATGGCTTCAATGTGGCGGGCAATATCCTCCATTGTGGTTGCACCCTCCATTGCTCGGTGCATCAGCACACCGAACTCTCGGGGCTGGAGGTTGTCGCCTCTACTCTCCTGGTCGTAGCGCTGGTGGGTGTACCTGACGGCCACTTTGTTTGTGGGCGAGTAGGTGTTGAAAAACGAGGGCGAGTGGGCCTTCAGGTCGGGCGAAGAGAAGGTGTGTGGCGTGCCGTACTCGTAGCTGTCGCCATCCTTACTTACTCCCGTGAGGTTCTTTACCGCCTCGCCAATGTCGGCTTTGGTATTTGGTAGGAGTATGTGGAGCTCCTCGATTGCCCTGGTGATGGCCACATATAGCAGGTTGAGAGAGTCTATGTCCGACATTGTAAGCTCGGTGAGGTAACTCTCTGCGAACTCACTATTGGCCATATCTTTGACAAAGTTTGCGGGAAACTTGGTGATATTCGCCGAGAGTGGAGAGTTGGGTGTGGACCAGAAGGTGGAGTTTGGCAGAGGTCTAAGATCCCAATCACACTTGGGGATAATTACGGCCATATAGCCAAGTCCTTTGGATTTGTGGATCGTGGAGATGGTTATGGCGTCGGCATTCTGGGGTAGAGATACTGACTCGTTGTGGCCCGACTCCTGCCACCACTTCATAAATAGAGCGGTGTCGGCGGTGTGCTTCGAGCCATAGGATAGTATCTGGTTGTGAAGCGCCTGCAGATAGGGTATCTCCGTACCGCTACTGAGTGATGGGTAGTGGAGCATTATCTCATTGAAGGCCTCTTCGGGTTGTATGAGTGCCAGGGAGTAAAGAAACTCCTGCTCGGGAGCCGAAAGTGGCTCGGCAATGGGGCGCTGAAGATATTCGTTGTAGAGCGCCAGGGCAATCTTGTCGCTGTGGTTGAAGGTGAGCGTCAGGCAGGCCGTGACGAATCTTACGGCCGAAGAGGTGCTTATGGTGAGGGCCTCCTCGGTCACAACATCGAAGACATAGTTGTTAGCGCGCTCTGGGTTGTTCTTGTGCTCCAGGATGCGCTCTGCAAGCTGGGCTCCATCTTTATTGTGGCGCACCAAAATGGCTATATCTTTTGCCCTGAAGCCTCTTGATTGAAGCTCCTCGATGCGGTTTATTACTGCCTCGAAATACCTCTCCTTGTCGTAAACCTCCACGCTCACATAGCCCTCGCTGGCATTGGGTTTGACCTCCTGGGCAAAGTTGGTGTATGCCTCGATTGCGCTGCGGGTGAGTTTGTTGGCAAAAGAGGGGGAGATGGTTTTGCTCCGTAGGGCCTCCTCGGTCTGATTTGTGATATCGGCCGTTATGAAGTCTATGGCCGCCTTGGCCAGGCGGTTGTTGAACTCGACGACACTCCGTGAACTGCGGCGGTTGATGACCAGAGGTTCTTCGTTGACCTCCTTGAACTCGCGTTGCACCCCCTTGGCAAGCAGGGTCCAGTCGCCACCTCGCCAGCGGTAGATTGATTGCTTGACATCGCCCACAAGCAGCACTGGTGCCTCTTCGCTCTGCGATATGGCGTTGTGGAGAAGAGGTACGAAGTTTTGCCACTGCACCGAGGAGGTGTCCTGAAACTCGTCAATCATAAAGTAGTCATAGCGATTGCCAGCCTTTTCGTAGATGAAGGGGGTGTCGTTGTTGCTGACCAGCTGATTGATGATGCCGCTCACATCTGCCAGGGGGAGGATGTCCTCCTGGGCACAAATCTCATCCAGGCAGGTGCGCAGGTCGGCCAGCAGGGCAAATTCGCGGTAGTTCTTGGCCACAACTTTTTTGGTCGCTATGGCCTTGAGCGTGTCGGGATATATCTCAATGAGGCGCTCGACGATGGGGCGCAACTTGCTGTCGGCAATAGAGTCTATTATGTCATAGGCGGGATCTTTGCCCGTCTTGTTGTGCCACTCGCCGTTGTTGATGGCGTTATATGGGACTCTCAAGAGGATAACGAGACCATACACATGGGTGCATATAACAATGTGCTCTCATCAATTGATGTCAATGACATACGCGATGTAAAAATCTTAAAGAACGGTGCTGCAATATATGGCGCAAGAGCAGCTAATGGTGTAATTCTCATTAACACCAAACGTGGTGAGAGCTTGGCTACAAAGATTACAGCCAATATCTATGCCAATGTGTCGCTACAGCCACAGACATATAAGATG